>CAYSTR010000497.1:0-2630 GCA_964433745.1 uncultured Oscillospiraceae bacterium
GATTTCCAAAGAGTATCTCGGCAGATACAGCTTTGTATTGAGGGTAGTCCTCGCAAGTGTTGTTCTCGGAATAATTA
Source organism: uncultured Oscillospiraceae bacterium (assembly GCA_964433745.1). Taxonomy (GTDB): domain Bacteria; phylum Bacillota; class Clostridia; order Oscillospirales; family Ruminococcaceae; genus CAYSTR01. The sequence goes on from CAYSTR010000497.1 coordinate 78, forward strand.
TCGGAAAGGTATTTGAGTTTGCCGCCACCCCAACGGATTTGGGTGCTACAATGCAGACGGCGGCTGTGCAGCTGTTTGGAGCGGTTGTGATTGCGTTTGTATTTGTTACTGCATTGTTTGTGTTTTTTAGCCATAGCGGTATCGATGTAAAAATGACCGCACCAGATAAAGATTCAAGCAAAGAGTTTTCAAAAGCAGGAGCGATTTCTCGCATAATTCTTAGTGTGATATTTTCACTTATGTTCTTGATTGCCCCGCATATTTTCGGCGTAAGGTTTGATGATGTGGGTTTTATATCTGTGTTTAATGTATCTGCTATTAAAGATGTATGGTATGTGTTTGTGGGCATTGCACTGCTTAGCATTTCCAAGGAAGTTGTGAGATTGATTGCCGGAACACACCCTAAGCGATTTACAGCAGTTAGTGTTGTGCTTAACGTGCTGTTGCTTGCACTATCCGGCGTATGGCTGTTGAATGGAGATATTATCAATCAAGAGTTAATACTCAATGTGACTGCGCGGCTTAACGATGCTGATTTCTTTAGATTTGTTTTGGAAAATTGTAACTATGCTCTTTTTGGCCTTGTTGCATTTGGGTTAGTGGTGGAAACGGTAAATTTGGTAAAGAAGTTTTAGGTAGCGTTAAAGGGCTTGTCGCCTGCTATTCGCAGACAACAAGCCTTCTCGTGAATGGGTAGAAAACTAAAATCTTTAAGCGATTGATTACCATTTAGGGAAGGGCTTTGGGTTTGAATGTTTCAAAAGGCTGATTGAATAAGGCTTGGCTTTGTGATATAATCTTAAAAGAGCTTTATATTATCATAGGAGCATATTTGATGAAAACAATATACAAAAGACCTAATGGCAAAGCAAAAGTTACCCAGCTATATGATGTTCAGATGAATAAGCTCAATGTGGTTTACAAAGATATTTATATCGACACTTCATTTGGCCAAACACATGTAATAGAAACAGGCAACGAAAGCGGTAAGCCTTTGCTTGTTTTTCATGGTGGCAACGCAACAACAGCACACACCCTTCATTCATTTAAGTTTTTGCTGGATGTGTTTCATATTTACGCCGTTGATACAATAGGTCATCCCGGAAAAAGTTCAGAAACTTGCCTATCCCATAAAAATTATGATTATGGACAATGGGCAAGTGAGATTATTACACATTTGGGATCTAAAAAAATGGCATGTTTTGGGTCGTCGTTTGGTGCGGGTATTCTTGCAAAAACCATGTGTGTATCTCCTGAAAAAATCGAAAAGTCAGTTTTAATCGTTCCTTCAGCCATCAAACATGCCCCTTCCTATAAGCTTATCAACATGATGTTCCCAATGATTATGTATTGGATTACAGGCAAAAGGTCTTGGCTGGTAAAGTGCATTCTGCCGATGGCACTCACCGAGGAAGGTATAGATGCAATAACATTTGAAACGGCAAAATGCAGTATTGACAATGTCAAAATTAAAAGCGGAATGCCAAGCAATGTTAAACCGAGTGATATGCAAAGATGTACAGCACCGACACTTGTTATGGCAGGACATAAAGACTGCCTTTTTCCTGCTGCGCTTGTAATTCCACAAGCTAAAAAAATGATCCCTAATTGCACCACCTATGTTTTGCAAGACAGAGGACACATGCATGTTTTAACAGACAAAGAACAACAGAAGATTATTGATTTTTTACTGTGAAGATTATAAAGACATCTCCATATATAACGGCGTGAAGCAAGCGAATTGCTCCACGCCGTTTTTGCCCTAGTTCACACCCGTAGCCACTTCTCTTTTAAGAAAACGATGAGGTATACAGAAAAAGAACAGTTTGTAGTTCGTTGTAGATTGTTTTTCAAACGAAATCACTACCTCAAATCTCTTCCCCGTTAGCTATTTTCATGAAAAGCTCTGCAATAACAGCATTATCCTTTTTTTGCTTTGGTAGTTTATAATAGATTTCTTTAAATGTCGAAGCGTAGTTACTTGCGGTCTTTATATCATCGGAAAATAACATTTTCGTTTTGCCGCAGCTTTCATCTTTATTTGTTGCAAGTGACCAACTATCTCCGCAACACCACATTGCTTCAATGGCAGCTATCTTGGTATAATGCAGGATCGCTTTATATCTGTTATCACGCAAAAGCAGTTCGGCAGTATCCTTAAAATGCTGCAGATACTGCTCACGGCTTATAGTGATAAGCTTGTGTGCTGCTGAAGATAATGAATAATTGATGGTGGAGCTAAAGGATAGCTTGCTCATGATTTCCTCTAAAACATAATAAAAACCACTCGGACTGTTTGCCTGTGTATTCTCTACATTTACACGAAGCAGATGATATCCCTCAAAAACGGAATCTATTTGAGCTTTGGATAAATTGTTGTCTATTAAAACTGCATACAAAAGCTCTTCGCTCATCGTTATATAGCTCAAGGTTCGACCCGCAAAATAATATTCACGGCTTCGCTTTACGGTACCTCGCATTGTTTCAAAAATCTTACTCATATCAGATAACTTGGTTGTACTGAGTATCTTTGATGAGTCTGATTTTAGAAGC
>CAYSTR010000498.1:0-2627 GCA_964433745.1 uncultured Oscillospiraceae bacterium
GCCGATGCCACGGCTAAACCAGTTCCATTTGCCGTTAGAGATTTTCAAACTATCATGCTCTTTTAGGCAGTATTCATGCGGCCCTGTTTTGAGAATGGCGTTTGGCTCATTAGTTTGCAGATATGTCAGCAAATCAATCTGCTTTACGGTCGCTATCTGCTCTTTAGTTACGCTATTTTTCATATCCTCCCTCCATACAAATCGTGATTTACCTCTGCCCGATAATAACTGTCCATTGTGGTCGGGGCGTTATACAGGGCAGAAAGCAGATATGCCTTGATGTTGTGTACTTTTGTGGTGTTATTGTCAATGCAACCAAAAACATACTCAATGTGCATATGGTTGAGCTTTAACAGACGGCTTTTGACTACTTCTTTGGGGAAATTATCACTTGAAACACGGATATAGTCACGTCCTGATAAAACCGTTTCGAGCATAAGCTCGACCACCTCATCAACACGTTCACGGTTATACTGGTCAACAAGAATGTCGTAGTCGATGTTTTCCATAATCAATTCTTTGTACGAAGTTATCTCATCAATCCTATCAATCACATCAGTCGAGTTATCCACAGGCTTTTTGACAGTAGTGCCGTTAGTGATTGATTGATGGATAGTAGGTTCATAAGTATTTGTTTTTTGGTTACTTACTTGTTTAGTAATATATTGCGACGGCTTTTCCATATGCGGTGTGACCGTATCCGAATTATCCATATACGGGTTTCCCGTATATGGTGAAGCCGTATCCGGCTTTGCCAAAGATGGTTCATCAGTATCCGGCTTTTCTACCGGTTGTTCGTGGATAACATACTCTGTATCGGTGATACGCCCCTTGCTGTCACGAAGCCTGTTGCGGATAATATATCCGGCTTTTTCAAGCTCTCGCAGACAACCGCCGATACAGTCAACACCCTCCATACAGATTTTCGCAAGTCCTCTGGTCGAGTAATTCCAATCCTCCGGCAGCGAAAGGATAATGCTTAATAGTCCTTTACTTTTCAGAGTAAGGGTTTTGTCTTTCAAGTGGTAATTGGACATAACAGTATAGCCTTTATTCTTTTCTACACGAAAAACAGCCATGCTGCCGCCCTCCTTTCATAGATTTTGCTATTTGATACGCCGTGCCACAACAACAAACCGTCCGTCTGTTACATGGTAGGCGCAAGTGGATAGAGTGATAAATGTATCACCGTAGGCAACCGATACGCCGGTTTCGTATAAGGCGGCTCTATTGAGCTGTCCCATGTACTCGTTATAGGCTTCCTCATCACCAAAATCGGCGTAGCGGTAATAACGGAAGCCTGTTTCGCCAATTGCATAGGCTCTGCTGCGAAACGCTGCAATAATCTCATATTCTCGCTGTTCATAGAGAGTGTCGAGATAAACAGTCTTATGTGCTTCCCAAAAGTCCTTACGTTCATATTTGAGCAAGTCCGAGAACATTGTGCCATTTTTCATATTGTGACCGTAGATGATGATATTGTCGGACTCCAGTGTCCCACCGCCGATGAACGGCACACCGCTTTCGGAATACTTGCCGTCAAAGGCTTTACGCAGATATTTTTGCGGCTCGTTGGGTGTAAACATAACGGGGTAATTGATTTTTGTGCTGTCTACCCTTATCCATGCGGCTATATCGGGGTTTATGGCGTGAAGCCGTGCCATATGGGATAGTATGGGCGGCTCTGCTGTATCGCCAACAGGGGGAGTGTTGTCGCTATCCGTTGCGACATTGGCAGGAGCAAGGGTTTCATCGGGTGTGTCATTTTCTGTCTTGCGGTCTATCATTATTTGCCGGAGCTGTTCAAACTGCTCGTTTTCGCTGTGTGCTGTACGATAGTAAGAAAACAACATAAAAGAGGAAACAATAAAGACAGCGAGAAACAGGGTGTTGATTGCGGAAAGTAGTATGTTCGCTTTGCTTTTCGTTAATAGAACCTCCTTTGAATTGAATGGGTTGATATATAAAAATCCCTAAACGGTTTATCACCATTAAGGGATAGGGTTTTTGAGGTTGAATGTTTACAAAAGGCTGATTGAATGAAAGTTCTTTTTATGGTATACTCTTATAAAGAGTTTATATATTTTAAGAGGTGTTGTAAAATGCGCAGAAAAGATAGAGAAGTTACTGATATTATGGAGTTAATTTCAATTATTAATAAATGTGAGATTGCTCGCATCGCTATGGTAGACAATGGGATTCCATACATTGTTCCGCTAAACTTTGGTTTCAAACATGGAGAAACTTCTGTTTTTTATTTTCACTCGGCTTCAGCAGGCAGAAAAATTGATATATTAAGCAAAAATAGTTATGTTTGCTTTGAGCTTGATTGTTCTTTTAAAATTACTAAAGATGAAGTAGCCTGCAAATGGTCTGCCGAACATGAGAGCATAATTGGATATGGGAATATTTCATTTATTGATGACTACGATGAAAAAGTTGAAGCTATGGATTTAATAATGCAAAAGTATGGGCATGAGGGTAAACCAATTTATAACGATGCTGTATTTGCAAAAACAGTTCTTTATAAATTGACAGTTACAGAGATGATAGGAAAGCGTAATATAAGAAAATGAGCAAACCCTCCATATATAACGGCGTGAAGCAAGCAAATTGCTCCACGCCGT
>CAYSTR010000499.1:0-2623 GCA_964433745.1 uncultured Oscillospiraceae bacterium
GTAAAGCCTGTATCGTAAATATGAATATGATTGACAGCCTTCAAAGCTTGGCAAACAGCAGGCTACAAGCAACGCTCATCAATGGTGAAAAGGTAAATATCTCAAGAACATTTTTACCCGAGATCAAATTTGCTTTTATGGGAAAGGTAGAATAATTATGGTAAAGGCATTTATAAAGCAGTGGGTATTCATTTTTGGTCTTGCAGTAGTTTCTGCTTTCATTATCCCACCCATTTTCAACGGTTATTGGGAGAACACATCTATCATAATTAAGCTTTTGGTTGCAACCTTTACTGTTTGTATTTTTAATCTGTTGCTCGAAAGGCTCCCCATAGAGCTTCCACTATTAAAGCATTTTATCAATATGAGTGTAGTGCTGGCTGTTATATTTGTTTATGGGTGGTTTTGGGAATGGTACACACCGTCAAGTATCTGGATTATCCCTGCTATGGTCGTTCCGGTTTATGTGGTAGTCATTTTACTTGATATCGTAAAACTGAAACGTGACGTAGAGTTAATCAATAAGCAAATTGAGCTTAGAAGACGGAAGCGTCGAGAGGAAAAACAGAATGATAATTAAAACGCTCTTATCCACACATTTACAGAAAAAAATGCGGACATTTCTGCTTTTATTTTCGATTGCGGTTTGCTCCTCGCTTTTGTTTGCAAACGAGGGATTTCGGGCAACCTGTGAAAAAATGATTTATGAAGCCGATACACGCTTTGCTGGACGGTCGGAACTTTACATAACACCCAAGCAAGCTGTGGGAGCACCGGAATGGCTTGAAACAGATAAGCTTAAGCCCTTTGCCGACTCATTTGAATATGTATATGAGTTTTTGAGAGGTAAAGCGCTTTTTGACCCAGACAGCGACGATATGTTTTATTTCACCATTTTAGGGGTTGACATTAATGAGTTTAATAACCACAATCCACTAACCTTGAAATCAGGAGAGATATCAGAGTTGCAGGCAGATTGGTCGGGAAATCAGCTTGTAATCGGTGGGGCTTACGCACAAAAGCTTGGAGTAGATATTGGTGATACTCTATTTCTTGAAATTGGCGGAGTTTTGCGAGAATTTCAAATTGCCGCTATTAGTCAGCCAAGCGGCTTGTTCACACGAGACGTTGCCGATGGCGGTTATCTGCTTACACCTAGGGAAACCCTGTCAGAATTACTGAGCGGCGATTGCAATCTGATTTTTATTAAGATGAAGGATGAGGGCGAAGCCTTAAATTTAAGAGACAGCTTGACTACGGCACTGCCAGAATACAATGTGCAAATGGGCATTGACAATGCAGTTATAGAAGCAGAAACAGACAATTATGTGCTGCCTTTCCGTTTTTCAAGTATTGCTGTAATTTTAATGAGTATTTTTATCATCTATTCTTCTTTTAACCTAATTGTTATTGAGAGAATTGGTATTTTAGGCATTTTAAGAAGCGTGGGTTGTACTCGCAGAAGAACAAACCGTTTATTACTGCTCGAAAGCGCAGTTATTGGATTAGTCGGAGGAATACTCGGCTGTGGCTTAGGAACTCTGGTTTTGCACTTGATAAAAGGTGTCTATTTCAGCGGTCAAGAAGCGGTTATCAATGCTCCTGTTGTTTTGGAAATATGGACATTTGTATTTACACTTGCCGCAGCCATACTTATTACAGTGTTTAGTGCCATACTTCCTATTGTGAAAATAACTCGTGAACCTATCAAAAAAATCATTCTGAGTGCTTCACAAAAGAAAATATTTAAAAGCTCAAAGTTATGGGTTATGGGGCTTATATTATTCTTGCCGTGCTTTATTGCTACGAGGTTTATTTCGAATAACTTCAGCGGTATGATAACAGCATCAATCTGTGCTGTATTGGCACTTGTGGGACTTAATATACTTATTCCTAAGCTATGTGCTTGTCTTGCTTGGGTTACTGATAAAATGCCGTTTGGTTATGTAATAAAGCTTGGCATAAAAAACACGGGTGATTTTCCATCACTGGTTAATAATATTCGATTGTTTTCATCTACTATAGCGATTATGGTGTTTATGACAACCATTTTTCATACATTAGGGACTGATTTGCGAGGTTTATATCAGCGTGAGAATTATGATATTACAGTTATACTTAGAGAAACAAGCAAGGATACATTGTCAAAGCTTTCCGAGGTCGAGGGTGTTAAGGAATTCTTTGGTGTATATGAAACTATGGCGTCTATAAGCAGTCATAGCTCTTTTATGAATGCGGTTATCGGCATAGACAGCGACACTTATTTTGACTATTCCGCTGTAAATATACCCGCGGAAAGCCGTAAAGCACTGGCTTCATTAGATAGTGGTCGGAATATCGTCACCACTAATATTCTCCGTGACAAGCTTGGTTTAAAGCTTGGTGACAATATGACACTTGATTTTGAAAATGGTTCGGTAAGCTTTGTAATAACAGGCTTTGTTGATACGAATTACGGTATTGGTCACACCTCATATATTTCTTCGGAAAATTATAAGGCAGCTTCCGGTATAGGAAACTATTCTAAAATCTTAGTTCGCACTCCCCAAAGTCCCGAAAGAACTAAAAATAACATCCTGCTTTCACTCTCTCGCAATGTGCTCTCGGCACAAACTAAGAAAGA
>CAYSTR010000500.1:0-2619 GCA_964433745.1 uncultured Oscillospiraceae bacterium
CACTCCCATCAGTTAGGTTATGTAGAGCGATATATTCCGATGTTTTATCTTCTGTAATTGCCTTAAACACATATCTATTGTAATTATGGTCAAACCCAAAATTTTGGATATTGTCTCTCATATGTCCTATAGCCTTGCCCACGTGTAAGTCAATGAGCAAAACCGCACCCCAATTTTCCGCTGAAATGTCAGAACGTTTATAAACAACGGCATATTTTTTGTCAGCCGATAAGCCTATTAGTGTGTCACTGTGAAATGAGGTGTTTTCCAGATACATATTACGTTGTTCAGTATTGTAAAATCTCATAACAAGGGCTTCTTCACATGGCTCCCAATCCCTTGAATTTGGGCGAAATCTGCGCGCCTTAGGCACTGGGTAAACACAATAAACCCCGGTTTTTATACAAGCATTCCCGATAATATCCTCCATCTGGATAGAGAGCTCATTAAATTTATTATCGAGAATTCCGCGGTATCCTGCAAAAGCGTCCAATGCGCTTTGTATGTCCATTCTGGTTATACTCTCTGAAAAAGCCTCTGCATACCGCTTGCTTTGCTCTTCAAAATTGCGTATCGTGGTTACGTCCATAATTTTTGCAAGCATATAAGGTGCCGTCGGCAAATCGCAAAAAAGCTTAACAACCATCTGGGAGGATCTAGTCTCAAAGAAGTCATCGTATAAAAATGCCAATGCACCATCAGGGCTGACGGCCAAAATATTGCTCTTAAAAGTGCGAATACAGCGATTGTTTTTAATGTTTATGAGCTTTTCGCCATCAATATTATAGAGCGGGTTTTCGCACCTCCTATCTACATGGCGCTCAAACAGGTGCATTTTTATTTCATCCCATGGTTTTGCCTCAATGTGCAAAAGCGTATCAGCGTCCCAGCAATGTAGGTGCATACATCGGTTGTATAACGCGGAGTTGGTGCAAAAATAAATATGATCCACAATAGCGTAAATTTTATCGTGGTGTCCAGACAAATACACGTCTTTAAATTCCGCCGCGATACCAAGACCCTCGCTGTTATTCTCTCGGCTATCCAGCGTACTTCTATAGCGTACCGGCTGGTTCGGTATTTTAAGCTTCAAAGGCGGTTTTTCGAGATCGTCAATGATTATAAGCTCTTTTTCGGCAATAGCCCCGTTCGGTTCAACAGAAAAGCCTGACAAGTTAAACCCGATAATTCGCCGCCTGGTTTGGTCATATTTAAAATTTGATATGTTATGAACTCCTTCAAAAGCCTTAGGCTTCTCGTATTTCCCCGTAGATACATCAATAATCCCCAAGCTCTCACCATCGGCAACCAGCATACGGCTGTTATTAATGAACTGCGCATCGGTAAACGGCGGAAAAAAACGGGTAACAACCGTTCTTTGTTTCATCGCTTTGCGCAGAAGATAGTCCTCAGGCAAGCTATCTGCTGCGGTATAGAGCTCCGCCGCCTCTTCGGGTGTTCCGCGCTCAATAAGCAGCCACGCCAGACACAAACGAGTTTCATCTTCCTGTAAAAAAGCGGTCACATTGTCGGTAGCTTCTGTATCTTCTATCTCCCCATTTCGCCACATATAAAGGCTGTAGTTGTAAGCGCATATGAGGTTTCGGGGGTTTAACTTAAGCGCCAGCTTCCAGCATTCATTCGCTTTCTCCTCCATTCCCAAATCAACATAGCTAAGCGCCCGGTTATTAAGCGAATCCGCCGAACTGGGTGCTGCATTGCTCTCCGGTCGGGGATAATCACTCCCTGTTACAGCCGTATAAATACCCGCAAGTCTATCCAAAACCAAGCCAAAATTACGCAAACGATTATCGGGTTCACTCTCTAAGCACTCCGCAAGCAATTCCTTCATCTGCTCTGGCATGGATAACCGCGTTTCATTAAAATAAGCCCGGCAATTCGTTCCCGCCGCAATACCGTTTCCCCACGGATGAGAACCCACATACATCTCAAGCACAGACACAGCCCAGGAATAGATGTCGGTTTGACGTGTCAGTATTTTGCCGTCCATCTGCTCCATGGAGCAGTAGACAGGCGTAAATAAGGCTGATGCCGAAAACATGGTTTGCTCTGAACCCACAAACTCGATGAGGTCTCTAATTTTACCCTCCGGTATGGTTAAAAGCGCACGAGCCTGTGCAAGGCCAAAGTCCGATACCTTAGCCTCGCCATCTTTTGTCAATAACAGGTTGCCCGGCTTTACATCACGATGAAGCAACCCTTTTTTATCGCCGTTTTCATCCTTTAGCTCATGGGCATAATGCAGCCCCCGTGCAAATTGTATGGCAATGTCAAGTATTCGCTCTCCCTGTTCTTCCTCCGTCCCCGCATAAAGCCTGCCGTCACTGATCCAGTCCGCCAGGCTGCCGCCCTCCATCCATTCGGCAAAGATGGTGGGGATGCCGACGATTTCACGAACATAGTAGCAAGACACAATATTGGGATGCAGCCCTAAATCAATCCACTTTGTACATTCACCGATAAAGATTGCTTTGTTTTCTTCCGTTGTAAAAAATTCCGCTCTGGGCTGTTTCATAGCAAGGTATGTGTTCCAGCCAGTGTGGTGAACGCGCCAAACAAGCCCCATGCCGCCTGTTTCAATAGGGTCTGATTCTACCC
>CAYSTR010000501.1:0-2618 GCA_964433745.1 uncultured Oscillospiraceae bacterium
TGCTGGATTATTACAGAAGCGGAACAGATAAAGATGTGGAAACAGAAGCAATTAAACATAAGCTGTCACTTCTGGTTGACAGAGTGATGAGTGAAGCAGGGCTTTATTCTAAGGAATATGCCGCCCTTGCTCTCAAACAGTGTGAAGGAAGTGTTGAGGAAGCGGTATTTTTGCTTCGTGCCTACCGTTCTACCCTCACAAGAAACTACTATACCAATACGGTTAACACCGACGAAATGCGTGTAGTACGCCGAATCTCTGCCGCTTTCAAGGACATTTTGGGCGGGCAAATTTTAGGTGCGACCTACGACTATACCCACAGGCTGATTAACTTTGATATAGACAATGAAAAATCTGCGGCTTTAGCAAGCAACGTTCGTGACCAACTTACAGCAATTTATCCGGAAGAAGTAACACCTTGCCCTCGTGTTTCAGATGGGTTGAAAAAAGAGGGACTAATTGATTCCTTTACCATAGATGACAGAAAACCATCCGATGTCACCGTTAATATGCTGGAGTTTCCGACAACACGTAGCGCTAGACTACAAACGTTATCCCGTGCCGACACAGGCTTTATCTCCGGTCTTGCTTACTCGGCGCTCCGTGGATTCGGTCAGGTGCATCCCACTGTAGGTGAGTTGCGCTGTGGATATGTAGAGCTGTGTGTTCCCTATTTATTTGATGAAAATGAGAGTATCTATGTAGGGGAAATCATGATGACCGAAGTGGAATGCTTTAATGAAGCCGATGACAAAGATAAACTAAAACTGGCAGTCGGCTACGGTGCGGTGTTCGGCAGAAACGAAAACAAGGCCATTGCAATGGCTGTTATAGACCGGGAGCTTGATAACGGCGGAGAGTATCCAACACAAAACGAGGAATTTGTTCTCATGCATGGCGACAGCTTAGAGATGAACGGCTTTATCTCACACTTAAAGTTACCCCACTATGTAACATTCCAGTCAAAGCTGGATGCAGTACGTAAAACAAGGGCTGGTCGTTCGGCTAACGCCGAACTGCTCGCCCATGCAACAGGGAGGGCAGGACATGAATAAAAACTATAACTTTGCTTTTCTTGATGAGGGTTCCAAGCGGGAGATCCGCCGGGCTACCCTCAAAGCCGTTGCAATTCCCGGTTATCAAGTGCCATTTGGATCTCGTGAGTTGCCCATTGGCCGAGGCTGGGGAACCGGCGGGATTCAGCTTACATTGTCGCTTATTGGGCCGGACGACGTGTTGAAAGTCATTGATCAAGGCAGCGATGAGAGTGTTAATGCTGTGAATATCAAGAAATTCGTGGGGCTTTGCACGGACGTAAAGACTACAACCGATACAAGAGAGGCGACACTCATTCAAACTCGCCATAGAATCCCCGAAGTCCCCATGACAAACAATCAGATTTTGGTGCTTCAAGTGCCAATTCCCGAACCCCTTAGGATTGTGGAAGCTCGTGAGGAAGTCACCAAAAAGATGCACGCCGAAAAGGATTATGCGCCCATTTGGCTGGAATTATATGAGAGCCTCATTAAGTATAAAAAGGTGACAATCTCCTCCGAATACCCATGTTTGGTGGAGGGGCGATATGTGATGAACCCAAGCCCTATCCCGAAGTTCGATAACCCCAAACTGCACAAAGCCGAGTGTTTGTACCTTTTCGGTGCGGGGCGCGAAAAGAAAATCTATGCAATCCCACCGCATACCGAGGTTGTATCCCTTGCCTTTGATGATGTTCCCTTTGAAAAGGAGAGCTTTGCGGGCAAGAAATGCCGTTTGTGCGGCAGTGAAAACACCTATCTTGACGAGATGTTTGACCAAGTAACCGGCACAAAGGTTTATCAGTGCTCCGACACCTCGTATTGTCAGGAGGAACGACTTCATGTATCTAAATGAGAAACCTGTATTATCGGTTAAAAATCTTATCGTCCGTTACGGTGACGGTTGCTCTGGTTGTCAACAGAACCTTGAAAAGAACCGCTGTACCCTATGCGGCAGCGTATGGGCGGCAAATGATATTTCCCTTGATGTCTACCCCGGAGAGGTGTTGGGCATAGTAGGTGAGAGTGGATCGGGTAAGTCCACGCTGATGAAAGCGTTGTACTTTGATTTTGCTCCGACCTCCGGATCTGCTAAACTCCGGGACTACAAGGACGGCACAGTAAGTATATGGGACGCAAGTAGTGCCGAACGACGTATGATAAAGAACAATATTATGGGTATGGTTTACCAAAATCCCATTTTAGGGCTTCGTATGAACTACTCTGCCGCTTCCAATATTGCCGAAAAAATTATAGCGGCAGGCAGCCGTAACGCCGGGAAAATGACCGAGCGGGCAACAGGGCTTCTTGAAGCCGTGGAAATTCTCACCTCACGCATGTCGGAAGCACCCAAGAACTTTTCGGGCGGTATGCAGCAACGAGTGCAGATTTCCAAAGCCCTTGCCAATAATCCGGCGATTTTGCTGTTGGACGAGGTGACTACGGGGCTTGATTTATCAGTGCAGGCAAAGGTGCTTGACCTTATCCGTAAAATCAAAGCCAAATATGGCATATCTATTTTGCTTGTTTCCCATGACCTTGCGGTTATCCGTATGCTTGCAGATCGCACGATTGTTATGCTGG
>CAYSTR010000502.1:0-2614 GCA_964433745.1 uncultured Oscillospiraceae bacterium
AATTTTAGAAGCGAGGGAACTCTTGACACTTTTTTACGGCAAAAAAACATTATCGGGTTGTCCGGGATTGACACAAGAGCGGTGACGAAGATAATTCGTGAATATGGTGTAATGAACGGTAAGATAACCGACAAAAAGCCTGAAAACATGGATTTACTAGATATTAAGGGTTATAAAATTAAAAACGCTGTGGAAAGTGTTTCCACTAATGAGGTGAAAAAATATAAAGCAGACAACCCTAAATACAGGGTAGCACTGCTTGATTTTGGATTAAAACAAAACATTGAACGTGAGCTTACCAAGCGCGGCTGTGATGTTTGGGTGTTCCCTTACAACAGCACAATCACTGACATACAGAGTATAAATCCAAGCGGCATTATGCTCTCAAACGGACCCGGTGACCCTGCCGACAATACGATTGTTATAGAGAATCTCAAAACGATTATAGGGGCTAATATTCCAATCTTTGGCATCTGTCTTGGACATCAGTTGCTGGCTCTTGCCAATGGTTTTAGTACAAGCAAGTTAAAATACGGACACCGTGGTGCGAATCAACCTGTAAAGGATTTAACAAGCGGCAGGGTTTATATATCAAGCCAAAACCACGGATATGCGGTAAACTCTGAAAGCATTGACAAGCATAAGGCTGACGAATGGTTTATTAATGTAAATGACAAAACCTGCGAGGGGATTATCTATAAAAACGCTCCTGTAATGTCGGTGCAGTTTCACCCCGAAGCCTGTGCAGGGCCGCAGGATACCGCCTTTCTGTTTGATTTATTTATAGAGAATATGGAGGGTTTTGTTTATGCCGCTAAATAGAGCTATTAAAAAAGTGTTGGTCATAGGTTCAGGACCGATTGTCATTGGTCAAGCCGCCGAGTTTGACTACGCAGGAACACAGGCTTGCCGCGTACTTCGTGAAGACGGTATAGAAATTGTGCTTGTCAACTCCAATCCGGCAACCATTATGACTGACAAAAATATTGCAGATAAAATCTACATTGAGCCGCTTACCTTAACCACAATTAAAAGGATTATAGAAAAAGAACGTCCCGACAGCATTTTATCGGGACTAGGCGGTCAAACAGGGCTCACGCTTTGTATGCAGCTTGCAAAGGACGGCTTTCTTGAGAAGCATAATGTTAAACTGCTTGGCAGTTCACCAGAAACAATAGACAAAGCCGAGGACAGGCAGATTTTTAAGGATACAATGATTAGTATAAATCAGCCTGTCATCCCCTCGATTATAGCAACCGACATAAAAACGGCCAAGAGGTTTGCTGATGAAAATGGCTATCCTGTTATTATCCGTCCGGCATTTACCCTTGGTGGAAGCGGCGGCGGTATAGCACATGATGAGAATGAGTTTCTGGAAATAGCTGAAAATGGCTTGTCACTTTCTCCCATTCATCAGATACTTGTGGAAAAGTGCATATCAGGGTGGAAAGAAATAGAATTTGAGGTAATGCGCGATAAAGCCGGAAATGTTATAACCGTATGCTCTATGGAAAACTTTGACCCTGTTGGTGTGCATACAGGCGATAGCATCGTTATCGCTCCTGCCGTGACACTTGCAAACAAAGAATATCAAATGCTGCGTTCGGCGGCCTTGAACATTATAACGGCGCTTGGTGTTGAGGGAGGCTGCAACTGCCAATTTGCACTTCACCCTCACAGCTTTGATTATGCTGTAATTGAGGTGAATCCCAGAGTGTCACGTTCCTCTGCTCTAGCATCAAAGGCAACAGGATACCCTATTGCAAAGGTTGCAACGAAAATTGCTATCGGGTATACTCTTGATGAGATAACCAATGCTGTTACAGGAACAACCTTTGCCGCTTTTGAGCCTGCACTTGATTATGTTGCGGTAAAATTCCCCAAGTGGCCGTTTGATAAATTTGTGTATGCAAAAAAGGATTTGGGTACGCAAATGAAGGCCACAGGCGAGGTTATGGCGATTGCCGATACCTTTGAGGAGGCACTGTTAAAGGCTATAAGAGGTGCGGAAATCGGACTTGACACTCTGAATTTACCACGACTCAAAAGAAAAACGGACAGCGAAATAAAGGCTCTTTTAGATACCGTAACCGACCAGCGTATATTCGTGGTATATGAAGCGATTCTGCGTGGTATAAGCGTTGATGAAATTCATCTTATCACAAAAATAGACCGTTGGTTTTTATATGGGATAAAGAACATTGCTGAAAATAAACAGGCTAATAAACCGCTCTCGTACAAAATGGTTGATACCTGCGGCGGTGAATTTGCGGCTGGTACTCCATATTTTTACTCTATTCAAAACAGTACCGAAAACGAAGCATTGCCTTTTATAGAACGCAGTACAAAAGAACGCATAGTGGTTTTAGGCAGCGGACCGATACGCATAGGACAAGGTATTGAATTTGATTATGCTTGTGTCCATTCGGTGTGGTCGCTAAAAAAGATGGGGTATGAGGTAATCGTAATCAACAACAACCCCGAAACGGTATCTACCGACTTTGATACCGCAGACCGTTTGTATTTCGAGCCTCTGTGCATAGATGATGTTATGAGCGTTATAGAGATTGAAAAGCCCATTGGTGTCATTGTCGCTTTCGGCGGTGGTACTGCC
>CAYSTR010000503.1:0-2613 GCA_964433745.1 uncultured Oscillospiraceae bacterium
TACCTTCGGCTTTATCAATGGTTCTGACGGCCCTATAGATGTAGTTACTTCAGCTGCACCGGGACCCATCGGTACTGTTTCGATATTCAGAATTGCTTAAAGGTATAATAGAATAAAAGGTCGTAAAAAACCGAGAACCACGATACCGCCTCCTGTAGGCGGTATCGTGGTTTTTCTAAATTTTCTCTTAAAATCCACTTGACAAACAGGTCAATTACTGATATACTTACATACATAGATAAGTAACTACACAACTATGGAGGTGAATAAATGGCTCTGGATTTTACGGCAGACAAATCCATCTTTTTGCAGATAGCAGAGATGATTGAGAATGATATAGTGCGCGGGGTGCTGGGTGAGGACGAACAGACCCTGTCCACACATGAGCTGGCGCGGGCATTGAGCGTCAATCCTAATACGGCGGCAAAGGGACTGGCGGCACTTATGAATGACGGCATACTCTACAAAAAGCGAGGGGTGGGGATGTTTGTTGCTCCGGGGGCGCGGGAGCTGATTATAAAAAAGCGCAGAGCCGCTTTCTTCACGGAGTATGCACGCCCTTTTCTTCATGAGGCGCGGGTACTGGGTATTTCATTGGATGAGCTTATAAAAATGATATCGGAGGAACGTATATGAGCACTCTATCATGCGAGAACCTGACTAAAAAGTACGGCAAAAAGACAGCGCTTACAGATGTTACCCTCACTATCGAGCCACACAGGATATACGGTCTTGTAGGGCGTAACGGGGCGGGCAAGACGACGCTGCTGTCGCTTTTGTCGGCACAGTCCAAAGAGACGGGCGGGACGGTCACATACGGCGGTGAGAAGATATGGGAGAACCAAAACGCATTAAACGAGATATGCTTCTCACGCGAGATAAACACATCCATCCTCTTCGGCTCGGACAATAGAAAGATCTCGACACTGCTAAAGATTGCGGCTTTTATGTTCCCATACTGGGATAAAGACTATGCAGCACAGCTAATTGAGGAGTTTAAGTTAAACACCAAAGAGCGGCTTACCAAGCAGTCAAAGGGGATGCTATCGGCGGTGACCATCATCATCGCGCTGGCATCTAAAGCACCCATGACCTTTTTAGACGAGCCGGTGGCGGGGCTGGACGTATTTATGCGAGATAGATTCTATAAGCTGCTCCTGGAGGAATATACCCGCACCGAGAGAACGTTCATCGTATCCACCCACATTATAGACGAAGCGGCGAATATGCTTGAGGATGTTATCATCCTCGATGAGGGGCGCGTGCTTTTGAGCGAGAACACAGAGGAGCTGTTGTCGCGTTACCGCATTGTAAGCGGTAAGGACAGTGAGATAGACGAGTTCTGCAAGGGCTTTAAAATAGTGCACAGCGAGAGCTTGGGGCGGCAAAAGAGCGTTTGTATCGAGATAAAGGACAGACAGGCGTTTGAGGCGACTGTCGAAAAATATGACTTTGACGTGACAAAGGCCGGTCTGCAAAAGCTGTTTATAGAGCTTCTGCAAGGGGGTGAGGGTCAGTGAAGAACGGACTAATCCGCTGTCTGAAGAATGACATCTATACCCTCGGTGTTCTGATATTGCAGATTGGGCTTATGAGTGTGGCATTCTACATAGTGTACAATCTCGGAGACCTTAAAATAGGTGGGGAGATGGTTCTGCTGTTTGCCGTCATCACCCCTAGTATGGCGATGGTTAACCGTTGTTGTGTCGGCATCAAGAGTATAGTCGGGTTTAGCTGCACGAGAAAGAATTTTTTATATTCGGGGCTTATAATAAAGCTTTTATATGTCATTATCTCGGCGGGGGCGGCTTTCGGGCTTACAATGCTTAACCCGGAGCTTCCGTTTACACGCCCGCTTGCGCTTGTTTCGTTTACACTGGTGGTACTCTGTATGGCATTCTTGGGCGAGTTTAACGGTATGCTCATACAGTTTTACGGCAAGATGGGATTTGTAGTATATATATTAACATTTTGTGTAGTAATATTTGGATGTATAGGCGGATTTATTGGATATATGGTTGCAAGCGGCAACAGAGGGTCAATGGTTCTATCGCTGACCGAGTTTATAGAGCATCCGCTTGCAATTGTCATTCCGCTTGTGCTTTCTATAGTATTTTTTATTATCAACCTCATGTTCACTAAGAAGATCACGGTAAAGAATTAATTGGAGGTTATATGGATAACATATGGAAATCATTTCGCTATGAAGCACATCGAAACTATAAATGGCAGCTTATTGTTCCGCTTTCTATGTTTTTAGTAGGACAGTTAATTCTATCATTTATTATGGGGATAGCCAAACCGGACAGCTATATGGATTTGGGAACATTTTTTATGTTTCTCGCATTTATTTTTACCAATCTGCTCCTGTGTGTTCGAGCCTATATGCTGGACTATACCCAAACTGTAAAGTTTGGTATGTCACGCCGGGGGTTTATTTTAGGTGCGGTTATCTACTTTTTGATAAGCCTGTCTGTAGGTTGGCTTCTTCTTATGCTCATGTCCTTTATAGATGGCAAGCTTCTTGACCTTTTATACGGAGCGACTGCCGAAAATGGCCTGCTGGTGGAAAAAATTTGGGTTATACAAATATTTTACTCATGGCTTATCGTA
>CAYSTR010000504.1:0-2610 GCA_964433745.1 uncultured Oscillospiraceae bacterium
ATTTTTAAGAAAATCCATCGTATTGACACCGATACTACCATTACCCATGACACCGCATATTGATGCCCAACAGCTAAGACATATGGGTGCTCCCATGGAGTTACCGTTGTTCGTGAAGGCGGCCACGTCGGCTCTATATGTAAGCGCAGAGAGAGCATATTTGTTGATGGCGCGCTTTACATGCTCCGGTGTTTCGGGACGTAAAGTAATAGGGGGTAAAAGATTAAAGCTAAAGCTTATGTTAGCAGAGTAATCCCCTTTACTAAGAATATAACCGCCAAATTCACCGGGAGCTTCCCCCATTAATATATCAAGATTCAAAAGCCCCATACTGCGTATAGAGTTAAATCTAAGTCCCGCATGTTCATCGCCCTCGGCTACAATGTTACTGTAACCGGGCATATGAACTGTAGCAGGCAGTGATACCTGCCCGGTTTCGCCTCTTTTTATTATATTGCCCAATAATGTCATGGTGGATTTATTCCCCGACAGCGATAAACGAAAAACACTGCTGTCCATGAGATTTATATCGCGGTCTATTGTTCTTTTTATGCCTAGTAAGACCTTATCCTTTTGCATTGTAAAAGTAAGAGTTATATGTTGTGTGCTTGCTTTGTGAAACACCTTATATGTTAACGTGTTACCTGACAGAATAGTCTCGCCGTCAACATCATACTGTAGAAATCCACAATCATCGGTTAGGACATAGCTGCCAATAACAAGTCCTTGGGTATTATATTCGCTTAAACTTGTCATTATTGATGCTACGTTAAGAAGATTGTTATGAGTTTGAGCGTTACCCTCACCGTCACAGCCTAAATAACTAAGCCCTACACTCTTGAGCTTAAACCCGATACTGTAAAACGGAGTGGAGAATCTTGCGCTTACGGATGTCCTGGTAAAATCAATGCCCTCACTTGACAGCATATCTGTATCAGCTTGACCTACTACGGTGTGCAGCTTTCTTATAGGTTTTACTGCATAATCATCCTCTGCATCTGCTTTGTCAATAATAATGGCAGTATTGGCAAGATTGTAGCATGGCCACCACTCATCGACACCGCTTTTTCTCACACTGACCGATATTGCGGTGACCGGCTTATTTATATCGAACCAGATTACCTCCCCCTCGGATGGTTTTCCAAGGTCTCTTATGTGATGGAGCAGCTCCCAACCACTAGAGGAAAAACCGTAAACATCGGCATTTTCTACCCAATCGGCAGCTTGCTCTGAGCCGCATTTGAAATATCCTGTCCCAAGCTGAAACCCCAGTCTAAAGTTATTCTGAAGACCGTTAAAGCGAAACACTATGCCGTGTATTATCCTTTTTTGCGGGGCGTTTTTTTCATGGGGGTTTGGTGTAACCCAATAGCTTTTAACCATTTTTCTCATTAATATGCTCCTCCAATAGAATCATAATTAAACATAAACCCATAGGTTGAATTGGGTCGGGTATAGCTCATTTAACAATATGGCGGGAATGCCATCAATTAAATCCATTTTATCGTCTAAAGTATTCTTAATATCCGCTTATAGTTCTGTGTTCAGAGCATAGGTCCCTTCCCTCTTATAATCTTATAGCTAATCCCGGGTCTTTAATATTCAATCACCAGCACAGAGTGGATACCGATAAGGCCTATTTTAGCAGTTACTTCACCGCCATCATAGCTCCATTCCACCGGTTCTCCCGAAACGCCCAGATAAACAGATTTAGGGCGCTTTAAGCTTTCTAGTTTTACCGAAAAAGGTCCTGCATTCGGAACATCCTCTATATATTCGTTGTTAGGAGATTTGGGTCTGTTACTGTTTAGATTAATAAGGTTCAAAAGCAGCTTGTTCCCCTTTTGCCGCAGCGTAATCTGTACACCCATTGCGCCCTCTACGCTGGCAAGCCCTCTCACATCCATCCTCTCAATTAATTCCTTAATGTGTTTTCTTATATAGGGATAATGGGAGTCAAGATATGTAGAAAGCATAGAACCATATACACATGCAATTTTGCCCTTACCATAGGATGATATCACAGAGACAGGACAGTCCATTGTTTGACCTGGGACAGTCCCCAAGCGTCCCCAAACTATAGGAGCAGCCCATAATGAGCGGTCACACGATATTTCCCGCCATGTCCCTAATAGGGTATGTTCCATTTTTCCCTGCGGCATAGAAAGGGAATGTCCATATAATTCTCCCAGCATTCTGCCGGTATCAGTAACACCCATAATATCGTCAAATGATCTAGTTGTTACCTCGCCTGTAATGAGTGCGCATCCACCATTAAAAATATACTCCTTTATTCTGCTGATGGTTTCAGGCGGTAGATTCTCTTGTTCGGATATTATAATAAGCGGGTATTCTGCGATTCGTTTCACAAAATCCGTATCGGTTAGGATATCGGCATGATACTTATTATCCAATATACAATCGAGAGCGCCATGTACAGGTTTTTCCGCATTGTTAAAGCCAAAGCAGGGTTTTGCTTTAATGTAGTAATGGTGTTTGCTATGCAGAATAGCCACTTGAGGAACTGATTTAGTATCTTTGCATAGTTCCTCTCTGGCACGGCAGAATTTAGCCACCTCTGCCATCATGTCAAAGTGCCACGGAATTAAT
>CAYSTR010000505.1:0-2595 GCA_964433745.1 uncultured Oscillospiraceae bacterium
TTATGGATTTGGGTGTTCCTGCGATATTTTCCCGGTATGATTACCTCTTTTATATTCTTGCGTCGGCAACTCTTACAATAGCGTTAAGGAAACACTTCAAGCAAAACCGTCTTTTTATCCTGTGCGATGCTGTGGGATTAGCTGTTTTTGTTGTAATGGCGGGGGTTCATGCGATTGAACTAGACTTAAATTTCTTGGAATTTCTCTTTGTTACGCTTATAACAGGCATAGGGGGAGGGCTTATCCGAGATATACTTGCCAATGAAGTGCCAAACATCCTAAAACGCGAGATATATGCACTTGCGGCGATTATAGGCTCGACGGCACTGTGGGTGCTTAATATGTACATCCCCATAGAGATAGCTTCCTATATTGCGATATTTATAGTGTTATTAATACGTATGCTAAGTGCAATATTTAATATACATGTACCTAACATATTTTTAAAAGGAGAAGATAAATGATTACACCAAAGATTAGAGGATTTATATGCACAAATGCCGATCCGGACGGTTGTGCGCACAATGTGTCTAATATGTTCGAGCGGCTTTCGGGGCGCAGTAAGGTAGACGGCGTGAATAATGCGCTTATTATAGGCGCATCACAGGGGTTCGGGTTAGCGTCACGTGTGACCGCTGCTGTGTCGGGCGGGGCGAATACACTCGGTGTATTCTTTGAGCGTATGCCGGATAAGGGTAAATCGGGTGGTGCAGGATACTATAATAACGAGGCGTTTGAACGTCTTGCACGCGAGAGGGGACTATATGCCGGAAGCATAAATGGCGACTGCTTTTCGGACGAGGTAAAGGACGAGGCAGTAAAGCTTATTAAAAGCGAGATGGGCAAGATTGATCTTATAGTCTACAGCATAGGAGCACCCCGCCGCACACATCCCAAGACAGGGGATAAGTACTCCTCCGTAATAAAGCCCATAGGCGGTTCATTTTCACAAAAGACCATCGATGTAATGGAGAAATGTCTGTCCACGGTCACAATAGAGCCGGCGACAGACGAGGAGATAGCGTCCACCATCAATGTAATGGGCGGCGAGGACTGGTATATGTGGATAGAAGCATTGTCGGCGGCGGGTGTACTAAGCGATAATGCGGTGACTGTGGCGTATTCATATATAGGACCGTCTCTTACACATCCCATCTACCGTGACGGTACAATAGGCTTGGCGAAAAAGGATGTGGACATGAAGGCTGCCGCTATAAACGAGGATTTTTCTGGGGTGTCGGCATATGTGTCGGTCAACAAGGCGCTGGTAACGCAGTCCAGTGCAGCTATTCCGGTTGTGCCGCTGTATATCTCTATTCTATATGCTGTAATGAAGAAAAAGGGTATTCATGAGGATACGCTTGACCAGATGTACCGTTTATTCGCCGACAGACTTTATACCGGGGGGAATGTGCCGGTGGATGAAGCGGGATATATTCGTCTGGACGATTGGGAGATGAGAGCGGATGTTCAAGAGGAGGTCTCTTTGCTCTGGAATAAGGTCAATCAAGACAATCTTCTAGAGCTGACCGACCTTGACGGTTATACAGAAGAATTTTTGAGTCTTTTTGGTTTTTCGTCTAAAAAGTGTTGATTTATTTAAAATGATTTGGTATAATAAATAAAAACGTCTTGAAAGGTCGGTTAGTTGTTGGTAAGTTGATTATCAGATATAAAACTGTATTATATTTTGTAGCAATTTTAATCTATGTTATGATTGGGATTACTGCTGTCAACATTGTTACCGGATGGGTATCCGACGAGTATTTTACCACATTGGCAACAAAGGCTTCTGACATCTCGAAAATTGCCGTTCAAAGCTTCTACATAACTGATAAGGAAGTGGAGGAGCTAAAGGCGTTGGAATTTCGAGATATGATTAACCATCCTGCAAATCTACGTTTAGGTAAGCTGTTTATTGAAAGCAATTTCAGTGAGGATTTTGAGTACGCGTATATAATGGTGAAGTTGAATCCGGAGGAGATAAAGTATTTAGTAACCGAGGAGACCGCCGAGTTTTATGGGTTGCCTGTCGGGACACCCCTTGATCTTTTATGGCTTACGGATGTAGTCATAAACAAGGATCAGCAAAAGCTGGTAAACGAGGATCCGGACTATTATATAGACAATAATCGCTACTCTGCCATGCGCACAGAGGATGATATAAAAGCGTATTTTGAGCGGGAGAATACCTATATAGTCTCGCGGGACGAATACGGCGTGGCGTTTACTGGCATGTCCCCTGTCTACAGTACCGAGGGGACGTTTGTAGGTATGATGGGTGTAGACATCTATTTCAGCCGGTATGAAGAAAAGGTAAACGAAATAAGGTTTGCGTTTACCGTCATTTATATGATACCGACTATTATTCTAACAGTTGTATATATAACGATAATCCTAAAGAGAAGAAAGCAAAACTACACCGAAGCCAATCTGGATGCTCTGACGGCGCTCTATAACAGGCGTTTTCTAAGTAATAACATGCCAAAGCTTATAAATGAACATTATCAGAAGTATTCACCCTTGTCCGTCATTATGATTGACATAGACTTTTTCAAGAATTATAACGATCACTACGGTCATCCTGCCGGGGAC
>CAYSTR010000506.1:0-2593 GCA_964433745.1 uncultured Oscillospiraceae bacterium
TTTATCTTAAACAAAACGGTGAACTATGGTCACGCTGGTATGGGCTTTTGGTGGAAGGGGTGGACGCAATCTATGAAGAATGTATCTACCTTAAAGACGGCACCCTTTATTGGCTCTACTCTGACCAAGATACGAATAAGATCACTGAAATCGGTAAGCTCGATAACATAAAAAAGGTATATGGAACCTGGTATAGTGCCTATGGCTAACCAATGACGGTGTTTGGATGGAAATCTACCTATTATACTGTCATCACAGATAAAAACGAACTACTTTTGTTATATAACAATGAATATTTGAAATGGGAGGACTACAGCGTGTCAAGGTATAATGCAGTTAAACTTCGGGACAATGTGAAGCTGGCTTCCGTCACCCATGGTGAAGTCTTAGCAGCAGATACAGCGGGCAATACTTGGCTCTATCAGTTTGATACTATGGATATGAGTGTTTCTTATACCTATGAACGTGTAAATATAAACGAAATCGTTTCGATGGGTATGGGAAGCGCTGGATTTCATAGAAATTGTCTTGCGGTGACTGCTGACGGAACCCTTTGGAACTGGGGATATGTAATAGGACAACCCTACGAGCACACTTACCCCTATTCCTTGGAGACACTGGAATGGATTGAGAAGCCCACCCCTGTCAACTTGAATGATGAAGAAAACCGTCAGGAATCGAAGCGGCGTATGCACGAAAAGCTGACCGCTGCCACCGATGAACAAAAGAGGGAGTTATTATCAGGGTACTTTGATTACTACGCAGTAAACTTCCCTGAATATTTCACCGAAGAGATGTTAACCGAGATGGACGAAGCAACAAAAAACTACTCAAGCCGAAGAAAGCCCGAAGCGATTGCCTTCCCGGAGACACAACCATCCACCGAATCGGAACCGCATGAGGTGTCGTCTGAACTACCCGACGTTTCGTCAGAACCTTCATCCGAGGTGCCCCTACCGCATACAGATCAACCATCCGGTAAGATGGGTTCTATTGCAATTGCCGCCGGATTTATCGTGATTATATGTGCGGCTGGCGGGTGGATTGGGGTAAAACGGAATAAAAAAGTTAAGTAGCGCTCCTACAACATGAAGAGCAAGGTTTTACTTTCAAAGTAAAGTCGATTTAACAATTAAAAAGGGCGGTCGAAAGATCGTTCTTTTCTTATACCCCAAATTAAGGAGAGTGATTATATTGGGACTATTTAAAAACCTTTTCAAGCCCCGCGATGCCCCGATAAACCAGCTTAACAGCGGAATGTCCTTCTTTTTCGGCGGTACAGCAAGCGGCAAGGTGGTAAACGAGCGAACGGCTCTGCAGACCTCGGCGGTGTATGCTTGCGTAAGGATATTGGCTGAAACAATAGCCTCCCTCCCAATGCAAGTATACAAACACACAGAAAACGGCAAGGAAAAGGCAATAGACCACCCTATATATTTTCTGCTCCATGCAGAGCCAAACCCAGAGATGACGAGCTTTGTGTTCAGAGAAACTCTCATCAGCCATCTATTACTGTACGGCAACGCATATGCGCAAATCATCAGAGACGGTAGAAACAACATCATCGCTATATATCCCCTCCTACCGGACAAGATGGTCGTTGACCGTGCCAAAAACGGTGAGCTGTTTTACACATACCGCAAGGATGGTGCAGAGGTGGTGCTGCACAAGGATGAGGTTCTGCATATTATCGGATTGGGTTATGACGGACTGGTCGGCTATTCGCCGATTGCTATGGCAAAAAATGCAATCGGTATGTCTATCGCCTGTGAGGAGTACGGGGCGAAATTTTATGCTAACGATGCCCGCCCGAGTGTGGTGCTTGAGCACCCTACAGTCCTCAAAGACCCGAAAAAGCTGCGTGACAGTTGGTCTACTGCCTACGGAGGCAGCGGTAATTCTCATCGTGTGGCTGTGCTAGAAGAGGGCATGTCACTTAAAACAATAAGTATACCGCCGGAACAAAGCCAGTTCTTACAAAGCAGAAAATATCAAACCGAGGAAATCTGCCGGATATTCCGTGTGCCTCCTCATTTGGTAGCTGATTTAGATAAGGCAACCTTCTCGAATATCGAGCATCAGTCCATCAGCTTTGTGGTACACACTATCCGCCCATGGCTCGTGCGGATAGAACAGGCGATGAACAAAGCACTGTTTTCACCCGATGAGAAAAATCATTATTTCGTCAGCCTTGTTGCGGATGGATTGCTCCGGGGTGACTATGCAAGCCGTATGCAGGGTTATGCCACGGGTATACAAAACGGTTTTATGTCACCGAATGATGTCAGAGCCTTGGAAAATC
Organism: uncultured Oscillospiraceae bacterium; assembly: GCA_964433745.1. Lineage (GTDB taxonomy): Bacteria > Bacillota > Clostridia > Oscillospirales > Ruminococcaceae > CAYSTR01. Next base: position 2,303 of record CAYSTR010000506.1, read on the forward strand.
TCAACAGTATTCCCTATGGAGACAAATTTATGGTGAACGGAAACATGCTCCCCCTAGAAATGGTAGGCGCATACGCGAGCGTGAAGTCACCAACGAAGGAGGAATGATAAGTGCGTAAATTCTGGAACTTTTTGTCCTCAGATGAGGAAAGCATACTCCGCATTGACGGATATATCGCAGAGGAAAGCTGGCTCGGAGACGAGGTCACACCCAAGCAGTTTGAAGCGGAGCTGTCCGCTGTGACCGGTGATCTGACCGTCTGGATTAACAGCGGAGGCGGGGATTGCTTCG
>CAYSTR010000507.1:0-2592 GCA_964433745.1 uncultured Oscillospiraceae bacterium
AAGACATTTATCATTATGGATCTTATCAACAATATATCACGTCAGCACGGCGGTTTGTCTGTATTTGCCTGTGTAGGCGAGAGAACCCGTGAGGGTAACGAGCTATATTCTGACATGACAGAATCCGGTGTTATAAATAAGACTTCACTTGTCTACGGACAGATGAATGAGCCGCCCGGAGCGCGTATGCGTGTCGCTCTGTCGGGGCTTACAATGGCAGAGTATTTCCGCGATGTTCAAGGGCAGGACGTGCTTCTGTTTATCGATAACATCTTCCGTTTCACACAGGCGGGATCAGAGGTATCTGCACTTCTCGGACGTATGCCGTCGGCTGTTGGATATCAGCCCACTCTGGCGACAGAGATGGGAGCATTGCAGGAGCGCATAACCTCGACTAAAAAGGGTTCTATCACATCTGTACAAGCGGTATATGTACCGGCTGACGACTTGACAGACCCGGCACCAGCGACAACTTATGCGCATCTTGACGCAACGACAGTTCTGTCGCGTCAGATTGCCTCCTTGGGTATCTATCCGGCTGTTGACCCGCTGGATTCATCGTCTCGTATACTCTCTCCAGATATTGTGGGAGAAGAGCATTACAACGTAGCTAGGCGTGTACAGTCGGTTTTACAGCGTTATAAGGAGCTTCAAGATATCATCGCAATCCTTGGTATGGACGAGCTTTCTGACGAGGATAAGCTCACGGTTAATCGTGCGCGTAAAATTCAGCGTTTCCTGTCACAACCTTTCTCGGTTGCTGAACAGTTCACGGGGGCAGAGGGCAAGTATGTACCCATCAAGGAGACAATCCGCGGGTTCAGAGAGATACTCGACGGTATGCACGACGATCTGCCCGAATCGGCGTTCCTCATGGCCGGCACGATTGACGATGTTGTCGCCAGAGCGTCACAGGAGTAGATGAGGACAAACATTCTTAGGGAATGAGGAAGCGTGTATGAGTACGTTTAAGTTGAGTATACTCACCCCGGATTCGATGTTTTTTGAGGGTGAAGTTGAGCGTCTTGTTGTCCGCACATTGCAGGGTGACATAGGTGTTTTGCCTAAACATGCCGCTTATGTTGCACCGTTAGAGGTAGGTATGCTCAAATTGAAGATATCCGGAGAGCAGCATGTTGCGGCTATAGCAGGCGGATTTATTGATGTATCCACCGAACAGACCACTATATTGACCGCTACATGTGAGTGGGCTAAGGATATTGATGTAAGCAGAGCAATGTTGGCGCGTGACCGTGCGCGGGAGATACTAGAGGGCAAGCAGGATAGAGCTAATGCAAAGCTTGCGGAGTATAAGCTCAAAAAGGCCATGAACCGAATAAATGTTTCGGGACATGCAGGTTTACACTAAATATTAAGCTATAAAAAACTACAAGCTTACCGAAAGATGGGCTTGTAGTTTTTTATAGCCTTTATTATATTTATTTTTTTATACCAACAATCACATCACGGTTGATTGCTTGATCGACACGGTGCTCTATACCCTCAAACAATTCCCCGCCAAGGACACTAAGCCCTGCTTCATTAAATGCACGTTCCAGCTGTGCCCTTGGCAGGAGGAACGTGTTCCAGGAGAGTGTAACCGTACCGCCCGGTTTTAGCACTGTGTAAATTCCGGGCAGACTTTCACGAAGAAGCATAGAGGGATTCCTTGTCCCCTTGCCCTGTGCCGAGACATTACCGTGCTGTACCCCATAGGGCAAATCTCCCACAACAGCATGAAAGGTGTTCTTTCTATATAAACCAGCAATATTACGGCAGTCCCCAGCCGCAACCTCACATATACGTTCCTCACCCTGCTTCTGCTCATGTTTACTGCGGGCTATCATAAAGCGGCTAACATCATATGAGAATGAACGGTCAGGTCCGCTGGTTCTTCTCTTATCCACCGTATGCTTTAGCTTGTTCTGTTCCAGATATCGTTTGAGGAACACGACCGTCTCGTGTGCAACACTTGAGCTCACCTCAATACCATACACGCTGCACCCCTGCATAAGCCCCTCGAACAGGGTGGTACCCTTACCCGCTACAGGGTCGAGAAGAGAAATGTTTTTCTCTTTGCCAAATGCGCCGGAATGAAGCCCGATATTAATCATCATGCGTGTAAACAGCTCGTTTGTTTTGCCGGAATATTTAAGCATCATACTTATATCGTCTCCGATAAAGAACGAATCCCTTGTAATAGGTGTAAAGCACATACATCCGCTGATTTCTTCTATGGAAAAAATGGCATACACGAACGAAAGCCGCGAGACTAATGAAATATCCTCGTCCGACAAAGAGGACGCTTCAAACGTTATATAGGATATTCCCGCTATATCCTCGATGCATATGTCTGTCACCGGAACTGACATGCTGTGCGAGACTATGGAAAGCTCTGAAACCGACAGACGTTTGGAGGCATCAAAATATACCCTGTTGTGACCGGGATTAAGTAATAGCGCATATCTCAAAACATTCACCTACTCTATATTCATTAGCTTTAAAAACGCTTTTGCAGCGTATGATAACGGTACATCTCTGTGGTATACTAGACCTATGCCGCGTTTCTTAATGGGAGGTGTGACCGGAAGC
>CAYSTR010000508.1:0-2583 GCA_964433745.1 uncultured Oscillospiraceae bacterium
TGCCAGCTGAAGCTCCAACCCCAGTGAGGTGTTTGGCATTGCGCCAAATAACGGTGAATTGGGTTCTCTGACTTGAAAATCGGTGGGACCATGCTTTATCTGCAATACTACGTTGTCATCAAAAAGACCGTCCAGCGGAGCAAACAGTTCATAAGATGCCTTTGCACGGTCTGTCTTTTTGTCCCGCCAATCCTGCATACAGTTATAGATAAAACATCGCCAAAAAACTATTCCCCCATGGGGAGCGAGTGCCCGGGCTAATGTGTTAGCACCATCAGCCTGTGTGCGCCCCAGAGTAGTAGGGCCGCTGCGGTATTCAGAATCCGCCTTTATAAGAAACCCCAGTAAGTCCGGTATGTATCGGTATACAGTGTCCGTCTGCTCTTTCCACCATTTTATTACCTTAGGGTCAAGCGGGTCGGCAGTGTCAAGACCGCCCAAAAGTTTTGAACTGTCGAAATGTACCGAGATTATTAAACGTATACCGTATTCACGGAAGATAGAGGCTACGTCTGCCACCTCTGGTAACAGCTCCTCCGAGATAAGCCGCGCCGAAACCGGGGTGACATTTACATTGTTTATCGAAATAGCGTTGATTCCGACCGAACAAAGAAGCCTGGCATATTGCTTTAACCGTGCTGGGTCGAAGCAAAATCTATCTCCCTCATAAAAGAGTGAGCGTCCGGCATATCCTCGCTCTACCGCACCAGTCATATCGTCCCAGTGGTTTAGTATACGGTGTGCCGCCCGCGGAGCTTCAGTAATGTTTATGCTTTCTGGTGATTCTCCCAATCTTAAATGCTCGAGCAGAGCAAATACCCCATATAAGACACCGTTTTTGTCCCCTCCTGCAACCTCCAATCCCTGTGTGCTGCCTACCAGCTTAAAGCTCTCACTCGGCAGGGTATTATCAATCCTCAAAAATACCTTAAATCCGGTATCTGAGGGGGATCCCCATAATTTATTTAATCCCTCGCCGCATTCTTTTATTGCCGATTTAGGAACACCGGGTTGTGACTTTATTATATACGTAATATCAGTAATCCGTTTTGAAATATCCAACCACGCTGATGCCTCGCTATACTGCTGAGTACTCATCCACATACCCCCGGAAAACAAAAAATTTACATTTAATAACTAAAAGCCATTGCAACCTATGGGTATATATGCTAAAATATAGTTGCTAATCATTTGAAATTTGTATGACTGTATCCTTATTATACGATTGACAGCTTATTAAATCAATGTATAAAGTAAAGTAAGTTTTGTAATTATTAATGAATTTAGGGTGAGTTTTAGTGGGTAATGAGTTATATAACGAACAAATAGCTGTAGAAATTGGATTGTTTGTTTACCGGCAAGCCACACCAAGCTGGAAGATTGATGAGAGTGTAATAGATTTTACCGACCTCACCTACATTGAAAGCGGTTCTGCCTTATACTTCATTGACGGTAAACCAATAGAAGTACATACCGGTGACCTTTTATGCATACCAAAAGGGACACTCCGCAGTGCAGTGAGCGTCCCCGAGAATCTAGCATCACAATATAGTATTAACTTTCAACTGTTTAATTTCAAGGGTGAACAGCCAGTTCTCCCCTTTCCCATTATTAGTAAGCTAGGACTAAGGCTTGATCTTTTGAGTATGTACAAGGAGTTAAATACCGAATGGCTGCGGCAGGAACCAGGACACATCCTCAAAAGCCACGCAATACTGCTGCTGATTATCCAGAGGTTATGTGATCTGCTCCTATACGACAGTGATCCGGCTAAACGCGATCCTCGAATACAGGAGGTCATTCGCTATGTAACAGAAAACTACGCCCGCCCTATCGGTATCTCCGATGCGGCGGCGGCAGTAAGCCTTAGCCCTGTCTATCTAGGAGCATTGTTCAAGGCACAAACCCGCGAATCGTTTCGCCGGTATCTTACCTCAATCCGCCTAAATTATGCGGAGAACATGCTTGTCAGCGGAGAGTATACCATAGGAGAGGTTGCCACAATGTGCGGGTTTTCCGACATATTCTATTTTAGTAAGGTATTTAAGGAAAACCGTGGAATCTCTCCTAGCCACATCCTCCCAGGTAAGGTTAAAGCATCTCCATGACTATAAGCTTTAAAACACATCGGTCAAAGCCTTTATGTTTTCATATGGTGTACCGGTTGAGGTTCCTCCCCCGGCAGAAAGCATAAACCGTCCGCTTGCTTTTATTATGCACTCATGTGCCGCTACTTTTACCTCGTCCGGAGTACCGCGCGCCAATACATCGAGCGGCGGGATATTACCGAGAATACCTACATTGTCGCCTAATAACCGCCTTATATCAGTTACCTTAGTCAAGTGGGACATGTTAAACCAATCAAGTCCCAGATCTGCCATATGTGCATAACTGGCTGTATTTTCAGTATCGTTATGTAAGAGCTTCATTACTTTCCCGCATTCATATAATATCTCCTTGAGGTACGGGTGCGCAAACTCTAGATAATCCTCCTCCGAAAAGAAGCCTATAATGTCATCCAGCAAGAGCACCCCATCCGCACCGCCTACCGCCTCCGACTGCGCTTCAAGCCATGCCTTTACA
>CAYSTR010000509.1:0-2583 GCA_964433745.1 uncultured Oscillospiraceae bacterium
TAGAGTACTGTACTATCCGTCTGCCAACATAGAGATTCCCACCATTACATATTGTGCATTTGAGTATATTGATAATGACGGCCTACCCAAAGGGGCATTGATGTTGGATTTATCACTAACCTGGCTTAATAGTGAAGCTGGTTTAAGAGACACTGATTCGCAGTCCTTATACGAAGGAATGCTATTAATTGATGATGAGGGACATATACTTAATGCAGATGACCGTAACAAGCAGATTGCTGAGGAAATAGGACTATTATATAATGAAAAAATACGTAGTGATTTACGCCCAGGATATATAAAAACTACACTGGGTAATGATCAGTACACCGCCACATATCTCCGTATACCGGATATGGAATGGACATTGATCCGGTTGGAATCCTATGGAAAATCACAAGTGCTTTTACAACGCTGGCAGCTTGCGATAGTTCAGCTTACCATACTTAGTATTATAATTACTATTTTTCTATCCACATATGCGGCTGTAATCATATATAAGCCGCTGCAACGTTTGATGTACAACCTTGACCGTACTAAGCGCGCCGATACAAAGTTTAATGAGCTAAAATATATTGAAACCGCCTTTGAATACAATCATAAGCAGCTGGAGGAATACCGCAGTCAGATACAAAATATGGACAACATGCAGATTGAGGAGCTTTGGTGGAAGCTGTTAGTTATGCATGGATTGGATAATTCCATAGATTATTGTCCGCCTAAGATGATAACAAGCGCGGGTAAGTACCGATTTATACTGCTTTGCTTGGATGATTATTTCCTGTCGGATAATGAAGGGGAGCTTGAAAGGCAAAAACAAAGAATCATCGATATTTTTACACAGTGCTGTGATACTTGCATTAAACCGGTTTTGCTGCCCGGTACGGAGCTCGCTCTTATCCTTTATAACTACTGTGAGGGTTTTGATGCAAAGGCATATATAGGCAATGAGATGCGACAGGCTGCCGCACAGCTGTCCGTCGGTATCTCGGCGGCACTACCGGATGAATATCATGATTTAACGCTCACCTCGGTTATATTTAGGCAGGCGCAATCATTAATATCCTACAGATTTGTATTTGGAAAACTAAGCCTGATTACCCCGGAAAACGTCCAGCAAAATGAAAAGAATACACTTATTGAGCCAAACCCGCATATATTGAAGCTCATAAAGGAACAGCTTATGCTGGGGAACCGGCAAGCTGTCTCGGTTCATCTTCTTAATATTCTAAATGAAATTGCCTCCTTCTCCCGCTCCAACATGATTGTCGCACTGACCCTTTTGACCGTCGGTATTTCGGAGGTTTTCAAGGAGCAAAACCACAATAGAGTAAATGCAGTTTACTTTAATGAGGCTTCGGTTCTGCATGGTATATATACCTGTGTCACTATAGACGAGTTTTATGAGCTTATTTTGTCATGTATTAATGCTGCATGTGATATGCAGCAGACAGTCTCCGGTTCTGAAAGCAGTGAAAGGATAGGAGAGCTAATCACATATATAGAGCAGCGCTTGACCGACCCGTCTTTTTCTACAGACGATTTGGCTGCCCATTCACGTCTGTCAAAGCGGCAGTTGGGACGCATATTTAATGAAGTGATGAACTGTTCAGCGGCAGAATATATAACCCACCGCCGTATTAGCAAGGCGGCTTCACTCCTATACAATAAAGAGTGCTCTATTGCCGATATTGCACATTTAGTCGGCATAGAGAATACAAATTATTTCTATACGCTGTTTAAAAAGCAGTATGGAGTTTCACCTAAGGAATACGCTAAAAACCTTGCATCCAAATCCTAAAAAATATACTAAAAGCACCCCGCTTTTCGGGGTGCTTTTACATTGTTTAAACATACATGCCATAATTATATACAAAAATTAAAGTGGATAACCAATATTATAGTTGATATTATTCTGTTTATATATTACAATGACAGTATCGCAATAACTTTAGTTAAATAAAGGGAGGGTTGTCCCTTGGGCATAATAAGGGATATAAAAAAGAAAAGCGGTTTGCTTGTATTATGTATTCCCGGAGTTTTATTTCTTTTAGTGTTTAACTACCTGCCTATGTTCGGAGTATTTCTTGCATTTAAATCAATCGATTATTCCAAAGGCTTGTTCGCCAGCCCCTGGGTAGGGTTTAATAACTTTCGCTTCTTTTTTCAGTCACAGGATTTTATGCGGGTCACAAGGAACACTGTGGGATTAAATGTGATGTTTATCCTTGTAAACATGGCGCTGGCTATTATCCTGGCTCTCATCCTTTTTGAATTGTCAAGAAGAGCCGTCAAGCTGCACCAGACCATTTTATTCTTCCCGTATCTGCTGTCTTGGGTGGTCATAAGCTATGCTCTCTACATATTTCTAAATAACGACTACGGTATCCTCAACACATTTCTTACCAATATGGGACTTTCAAAGCTGGACTGGTATGCGCAAGCCAATGCGTGGCCGTTTATTCTTCTTATAAGCTTTGTATGGAAGAATGTGGGATACTCCACTATCATTTTCTATACTGGGCTATTGGGGATTGATAAGTGGCTGTATTAAGCCGCTGCTATAGACTGTGCATCAAAGCT
>CAYSTR010000510.1:0-2570 GCA_964433745.1 uncultured Oscillospiraceae bacterium
TTCATTAGCCGTAAAAACGCTCTTGCCGCGTATGATAACGGTACATCCCTGTGGTATACTAGACCTATGCCGCGTTTCTTAATGGGAGGTGTGACCGGAAGCTCAAAAAGCTTTCCCTTTTCTAGAAAATCTGCGGCAAACTCTTTAACTACCGCCGCCACTCCCAGACCAATGCTGGCAAACTCTAATAATAAATCCAGGCTTCCAAGCTCAATCTGAGGGCTTAATTCCACTCCATACTGTCTGAAATGCTCCTGAACAAACCGTCTTGATGAGCTTAATTCCTCCAACATAAGAAGCGGATATTCTGCGATAGTATCCATAAATGCAGGCTCATCGCAGAGGTGACGGTAGCGTTCGCCGCACACAAAGCAGTCCTGTACCTGCGCAATCTCACGAACTAAAAGTCCGCTTTTAACAGGTGTTGGAAGGTTTACAAAGCCTAACTGCACCTTGCCTTGACGTAAAAGCTCCACCGTCTCTCCCGATGTACGGTTGGTGACCTGTATTGCCACCTTGGGATAGAGTGAGTGAAAAAGTTCGAGATGACCGAGCAAAAAATACCGGCACAGCGTATCCGAAGCACCTATATTGAGACTACCGCCGTCCAGTGTCTTGTAACCTAACAGCTCCTGCTCCGCTCCGTCAATGAGCTTTAACGCCTTTAGCACATTGGCGTACAGGCTCTTACCCTCATCCGTAAGGGCAGCTCCCGCCGTACTGCGCGTGAACAAGGGCGTACCAAGGTTGTCCTCAAGCTTTATCATCGCCTGACTGACTGCCGGCTGCGTGATAAACAGCTCCTTTGCCGCCAAAGAAAAGCTTCCGAGACGTGCGCACGCTTCAAATATTCTGTAGCCGTCCAGACTTGTCCGCATACTATCACCCATAACCAATAATTATGTTTAATATAATTATTATTAATTTGACTTATGGCAATATCTATTATATAATAAATATGCAATGAAATCAAGGGGGAATTTCCATGAGATACACAGGTGTTACATCAAGAGGAATTATCACACCGGTTTTTAAAAAGGGTGATGATCTAGTAAAGGCAGTGTGCGACAGTCTAAAGAACGCCACCGAAAATGAGGGGTTTACTCTTAAAGACGGAGACATTGTAGGTATTACCGAAGCAGTGCTTGCCCGCACACAGGGAAACTATGCGACATGCGGACAGATTGCCATGGATGTTCGTGAGAAGCTAGGCGGCAAGGACGGAGCTATTATCTTCCCGATATTATCCCGCAACCGCTTTGCAATGCTTCTAAAATCTATTGCTATGGGCTTTGATAAGCTGTATGTTCAGCTCTCCTACCCGTCAGACGAGGTTGGGAATGCACTCATCAGTCTTGACCAGCTGGATGCGGCGGGTATCAATCCTTACTCCGACAGCTTTACCGAAGCTGAGTTCAGAAAAGTTTTCGGTAAGGAGACAGTCCACACCTTTACTGGTGTAGACTATATCGAATACTACAAGAGCCTCGGTAAGAATGTTGAGATTTTGTTCTCAAACGATCCGAAATACATCCTTAAATATACTAAAAATATAATAAACTGTGACATTCACTCCAGAAAACGTACTAAAAAGCTGCTTCTGAATGCTGGTGCTGACAGGGTGTTTAGTCTGGACGAGCTGTTGACCCGCTCGGTGGACGGCAGCGGATACAACGCCCAGTACGGACTTTTGGGCTCTAATAAGGCAACCGAGGACAGCGTAAAGCTTTTCCCGCGTGACTCACAGCTCTTTGTTGAGAAGCTTCAATCGGTATTAAAGAGCACATTCGGGGTGCGTATGGAGGTGCTTATCTACGGTGACGGCGGCTTTAAGGATCCTGTAGGCGGTATATGGGAGCTTGCTGACCCGGTAGTATCCCCCGGCTTTACTTCGGGCTTATCCGGCACCCCCAACGAAATAAAGATGAAGTATTTTGCAGATAACGAGCTTGCTTCCCTGTCCGGCGAGGAGCTGGCGGGTGCTATGCGCGAGAAGATTAAGCAGAAAGATTCCTCCCTCGTAGGGAATATGCAGTCACAGGGGACTACCCCGCGGCGAATTACCGACCTTGTAGGCAGTCTGTGCGACCTGACCAGCGGCAGCGGAGACAGAGGAACACCGGTAGTACTCATTCAAGGATATTTTACGAACTTCGCAAGTGAATAAGCTAAAGGGGCGGTTAGAATACCGCCCCTTTTGACAAACATTATGAGGATATAGTCATGAAACGTATACTAGTAATAGAGGATGATAAAGAGATTTCACATATACTCTCCATGTTTCTCTCCTCCAAAGGTTATGAGACAGTGAGTGCAGATGATGGGTTGAAAGGGCAAAAGCTGGCTGAAAACGCTGTGTTTGATCTCATCCTGCTTGACCTTATGCTTCCGTATAAAAGCGGGGATGAGGTTTTACGTGAGCTTCGTCTTAGCTCGGATGTCCCTGTTATAGTGCTGTCGGCAAAAGGGCTGACAGGGACAAAGGTGGAGCTGTTAAAGCTGGGAGCGGATGATTACATCACGAAACCATTTGATTTAGAAGAGCTTCTGGCGCGTATCGAAGCCGTTCT
>CAYSTR010000511.1:0-2569 GCA_964433745.1 uncultured Oscillospiraceae bacterium
AAGGTCTCTGATAAGCTGTTTGACAGGAAAATATTTTAATGGTCAGGGAGGATAATGATAATGGCAGCTAAAGCAAAGTCAAGGCTTAGAAAGATAACACCCTTCGATGTTATCCTATGCGCAATTTTTATTGTGTTTTCATACATAACGTTCTATCCTTTCTTGATGGTTGTTTTCGGTTCTATTTCTGACCCTATAGAGATGTTGAAAAATCCGCTGTTTTTATATCCGAGAAGTATTAACTTTATAACATATCAGGTTGTTTTCAATGACCCGTCGATTATACGAAGCTTCGCAAACTCATTTTTTTATTCCTTTTCCTACACATTTATACTTATCATTTTTACAACAGCCGCCGCCTATTCGCTGTCGGTAAAGACGTTTGCCGCACGAAAGCTTCTTATAAAGTTTTTTCTGGTACCCATGTTTTTCAGCGGAGGTCTCTTGCCGTCCTATATGCTAATTAGTAAGCTGGGAATGATTAACACCGTGTGGGCAATAATTCTCCCCGGTTGTGTCAGCTGCTTTAACCTTATCCTGGTTCGCACATTTATAGAGCAGCTCCCGCAGGAGCTTATGGAGTCTGCGTTCATTGACGGTGCTACGGATATACATATATTCTATAGTATAATCCTTCCGCTTTCTATTCCCATTATGGCAACAATAGGTCTTTGGGCGTTTGTCGGACAATGGAACAGTTATTTCGGCCCGCTTATCTACTTTAACGATTCAAAAAAGTTTCCTTTGCAGGTAGTCTTACGTGAGCTTCTTCAAACGGCACAGATAAACGAGATGTCAATGAACGCCGAATCAATGTTTAAGGGCGAAAGTATTGTAGCTATGAAAAAAGCGTTGAAGTCAGAATCATTGAGGTCTGCTATTATCGTCGTGTCGTCAGTACCGGTGCTTATTATATACCCGTTTGTTCAGAGGTATTTTGTCAAGGGTATTATGATTGGTTCAATCAAAGGGTAAACCGGATATGAATCCGTTCACCATAAATTTTATAGTTGGGAGAAAGTAAAATGAAGAAAGCTGTTTCAATCGCATTGATCCTTTGCATAGTTCTATCGCTTTTCGCGGCGTGTTCAAGCCAGACTAGCTCCGGCGGAGATCAAAACGCATCATCAACAGCAAGTGTACAGAAGTCCGAGTCCTCCGGCACAGCCTCTCCCGCTGACTCTGCTCCATCGACTATTACAGTTCTTATGAACAAGCATCCGGAAGATCTGCAAACAGACGAATGTGAATGGACGCAATGGGTAAATGAGAGACTGAACATAAAGCTCCACTGGATCAATGTTCCGTCGGATGTCTATGATCAAAAGTTTGCAACGCAGATGGCATCCGGAGACGCTCCGGATATGGCTGGAACAAACGCAACCACAGCGAACCTGTATGGTGCTGACGGTGTATTTCTTGAGGTGGATAAGCTAATTGACGAGTACCGCGACTCTGTTCCGAATCTTCTCGATTTAGTTGACAGCAAGATGTCATTCCCGCTCAGAGATGAGCAAGGCAGACTGTTTGTATTCTGCGGAATAAGAGAAGATTCATTGTACCCATCGACCGGTATAGACTACAGAATAGATGTAACAAAGGGATGGGGAACAGCAGAGCCCGAAACAAAAGAGGATTTCTATGAGCTTTTCAAGAGATTCAAGCAAGAAAATCCTGACAAAATCCCATACATGATAAACGGCGGTGTAAATAACCTTATCGGTGCTTTTGCTTTCAGCATGGGTCTAATTGATTCTTCCTTACTGTATACATATGAAGATATGACCACCTTTAAAAAGCTGACCTTTACACCCATAACCGAAAACTATAAAGAGCTTTTGAAGTTTGGAAATAAGCTATACAGCGAGGGTCTTGTTAATGCAGATTTTGTCACAGCAAACTACGATGAGTGGTGGGGCCCCATAACACAGGGCAATGCCTTTGCCTGGTATTCATCCTTTGAGCGCAGCTCATACGCAAGAGAAGAAGCTGAGATTGCCGGTGTTACTATCGATGTCATTCCCTTTACAACCCTTAAAAATGAAAAGGGTGAGAGAAACTGGTACATGACACAGTCAAAGTTTGAGCAGAGCTGGGCACATGCTGTTTCTTCGCGCTCCAAGGAGCTGCCTGCGGTTATGAGATTCCTAGACTGGCTGATGTCACCCGAGGGAACAGCCACAATAATGTACGGTCTACAGTCCAGAGGTGTTTGGGAGTTCGGTGCAAACGGTGAGATTGTTGAACTTAAAGAGACTAGAGAGCGCATCGATCTTCAAAAGGAAACTGGCGGCGGACAGGGTCAGCCACTCTATATTCCGAAAAGGGGAGAGGGTCAGTTTGCTCTTCAACCCGCCTCCTGGATTGAAGCAATGGATGGAAAGCGCAACAACCGGCAATATGTTGTAGAGCTTCCGAACTTTAGACTAAAGAATGCTGACCTTATTAAGGAAGCCTCCAATATTGCCGCAGAGATTCGTAACTACAGAGAGAAGTGGGCATCAGAATTTGTAATGGGTAAGACTTCGTTTGATAAATGGGATGAATACTGTAAGGGTTATGAAGCTCT
>CAYSTR010000512.1:0-2554 GCA_964433745.1 uncultured Oscillospiraceae bacterium
TATCAGAATAACGCGCATAAGACACGATAAGGGCGGCTATCTCATGCATGTTCTTAATTCCATAGGGGATTCATTGGATTTAAACCTTACACGTATTATTCTCGAAAATTTATGTATAGAAAATATTATATCTCCTCATCTGGCGCCCATAATACTGGCGGCGGTGTCCGAGCGGGCATTAGCAGAGGCGGAAGCAGAGAAGCGTCCCAAGCTTAGGGCTTCAATATTTAAGCAGATACTTTTGTCTTTAATAAACTAAAAAGGAGTGAATGGTATGCTGTGTGACAAATGCGGTAAGAATATGGCAACTACCTTTTATAAGCAGATAATAAACGGTGAGGTTTCTCAGATAAAGCTATGTCCGGAATGTGCGGGTGAGCTGGGAAACAGCAGCCTATACATGGGAATGCCGCTGGGGGGATTTCTGTCCGGTGTACTGGGAGAGGGAGCTGCGGCGGCACACCGTGAGCCGGTAAGATGCGCAGGATGCGGAATGTCCTATAGAGAGATAGCGGGAGCGGGCAGGGTTGGCTGTCATATGTGTTATGATACGTTTTATGATAACCTCATGCCCAGTCTAACAAAGATACACGGACGTATAACCCATGTGGGAAAGATTCCCAGTTCTGCTTCAGAGGAGCTAAAAGCACGCTCACATCTCACGCAGCTGAAAAAGGAGCTAAGTGAAGCCATTGCTTCCGAGGAATACGAGAAAGCGGCTGCATTAAGAGACGAGATAAAGACACTTGAAAGGGGAGAGGGTCATGAGTAGATGGTATGAACAGGCGGGGCGTGACGGTGATGTTGTTATCAGTACACGTATACGTTTGGCGCGAAATCTAAGGGGTTATCCATTCTCTGACCGTATGACGGATGAACAGAAAAGAGAACTGGCAGGGAAGATTAAGAATCTTGTTCTGACTGACGAGCTTTCTGAATATGGCTTTAGCTTCCTTGAAATGGAGAATATCGGCGATATGAAAGCTCTGGAGCTGACAGAAAAGCATATAATCAGTCCCGAGTTTGCCGCAGGGAGAAAGGGGAGCTATCTTCTTCTATCGAGAGATCAATCGGTGAGCATTATGCTGTTTGAGGAGGATCATTTAAGAATTCAGGTATTATCCTGTGAATTTGATTTAATAAACTCGTTAAAAATTGCCAATGCTATAGATGATGTATTTGACAGAACACTAGAGTATGCATTTAACGAGAAGCTGGGATACCTTACACAGTGCCCTACGAATCTGGGAACAGGGCTTCGGGCATCTGTAATGCTCCATCTTCCGGCACTTGAAGCCACCGGTGTCATGGGTAAGACGATTAACACGATAGGAAAGCTGGGTCTTACACTGCGCGGCACCTATGGTGAGGGGACTAAGGCAAAGGGAGCAATGTATCAGCTCTCAAATCAGGTCACATTGGGAATATCAGAGCAGGCGGCTGTTGAGAACCTTACATCTATAGCCATGCAGCTTATATCTCAGGAGCGCACGGTACGCGACCGTTTCCGCGCAGAAGCTACCGAGGATAAGATATTTCGCAGTGTAGGTGCTATACGCTACGCCCGTATGATGTCATCAGAGGAGCTTTTAGAGCATATATCTTTCATTCGTATAGGTATATCATTGGGACTGATTACGGATATTAATCTTGATACTATTGCATATATATTATCAAAAACCGGTTCGGCGACCATAATGTCCGAGAAGAACGATAGCATGTCCCCCAAGGACAGGGATATCGAGCGCGCCGCCATAGTGCGCAGGATTTTGGAGTCAGGGAACAGGCAATAGGGAGGAAATTATTATGTACAGCTTCAGAGGATTTACCGAAAAGGCAAACAAGGCAATAAATCTTGCGATTGAAGCCGCCGGCAGCTTGGGACACACTTATATTGGATCAGAGCATCTACTACTGGGTCTTTTAAAGGAAGAAACAGGCGTTGCTGCCAGTGTGCTGTTTGAGAAAGGGGTCACCGCCGACCAGATGGAGGATAAACTCTCCGAGGCAGTAGGCAAGGGCGTTGAACAGAAGCTGTCCCCCAGTGATTTCACCCCCAGATGTAAGCGTATTCTGGAACTGGCTGTAGCAGAGGCGCGCAATCTCGAGCACGGTTTTGTCGGAACAGAGCATATTCTCATGGCTATAATTGATGAGGGCGATAACTATGCAATAAGATTCTTAAAGGAGATGGGGATTAATATAAGAGAGACATATACTCGTTGTGTGGGGGCACTAGGCGGCATGTCCAATAACGGAGGCGGCTATAATAACGCGGGTACACCGGGAATGCCCAAACCTCAACGTCCGCCGCGCCGTCCGGGTAACTCGAATACCCCGGTGCTTGACCAGTTCGGCAAGGATTTGACCGATATGGCACGGGATTCTCAGCTTGACCCGGTTATAGGGCGCTCTAAGGAGATTGAGCGGGTTATTCAAATTCTCTCCCGCCGTACGAAGAATAACCCCTGTCTTATCGGTGAACCTGGTGTCGGTAAGACTGCTATAGCCGAGGGGTTAGCTCAAAAGATAATAGAGGGCGATATTCCCGAGA
>CAYSTR010000513.1:0-2545 GCA_964433745.1 uncultured Oscillospiraceae bacterium
TGACGACTCCCGATTCATCCATTATCATGACCACACGCTGCCCTTGATATGACACCACAAGACCAAATTCCAGTGAGGTTACATAAGAGAACAGTACTATTAAAAAGTAGATAGCGGCTGCGGGTACGATATAGTTTAACAGGTTGAATAAAAGCTTAAAGTTTCTTATTATACCGCCGATAACGGCGACAAAAAGCATAAAGACCGCATATAAGAAGCCTTTTTTCTTATACGCCTGCTTTACCTTTCGCGATACGGTGACAAATGCGCCGAAAAACTTGCCGAACGGCGCCCAGATATCCCGCGCAACGAACACCGCAACGGATTTTATAAGCCGCCAGACACTAACCGCACATCTGCCCGGAAGAGCAATGAGCGCAGATCTGCGCCTTTTAGCCTTTCGCTTTAACCTGTTAAAGGTTCGTGTTACCGTAAGACCCGCAAAGACCAGTAAACGATATAAAAAGTCAATAATGTCAAGTGTGAGATTATTTTTAACAGTACCGCTCACAGACTCCGAACCGTTGGGAGTCTTTCTTTGAGCCATTACATCAACTCCTTTCGGGGAAACCGGCATACGCAAAAACACCGCTTAACCCTTTATACACACCCATGTATATTCCTATTATACATATTTTTCAAAAAAAATCAAGTCTTTTATTTGTCGAAATGTCTTGACTGCCTGTTTCTCCACATCCGTAAACGGCATATCTTGGGATATACCGACTAAAATATCTACAATATACACCATATATATTAATAAAAAATTTACAAAAGAGTGAAACCCGGCGGTATAGTCACATACTGCTCCCGCCCGTCCATAAAAAACCTCATGTCGGTGCAGCTAAGAGCCTGCCATGGATAGCTGCCGCGGCTTCCGCCGTACATATCGTCCCCCGCCAGAGGAAATCCCAAATGGGAGAAATGCACCCTAATCTGGTGTGTACGCCCTGTTTCCAGACGTACTCTTATCATTGTATGCGTTTTTGAGCGGTTTAGCACCCAAAACCTCGTAAGAGCAGCCTGCCCGTCCCGGTGGACATGCCTGATGGTCATGCCATCGGTGAGCCTTTTTATGGGTGCATCGATGACCCCCGCATCCCACGGGAGCACCCCCTCGGTGACTGCTATATAGCTTTTTTCCATAGCATTTGTCAAAAGTCCTGCTGTGTAACGGTCTTTAGCTACAGCCACAAGCCCTGTGGTATCCCTGTCCAGACGGTTTATAGCGCGAAAGGTCAGCTCCTCTCCTCGCTCCTTACATATTCTTGCAAAGACGTTTGCCAATGTGCTTTGCTGATGGTTCTTAGCCGGGTGAACAGGCATGTTTGCGGGCTTGTTGAAGATTATGAGCCGCTCGTTCTCGAAGGCTATCGGCACATCAATGTCACTGGGGACTAGTACCTGTGTTTCGTCAACAAACCTCACCGCAAGTCTCTCTCCCGCCGTCAGCCTGTGGGTGACGCGGGCATGTGTGCCGTTCACCGTGATACCGTCGGGATATTGCTTTAGCTTGACTATACAGGTGTAGGAGAACTGCTTCACGTTTTGCAGATACTCCTTTATTTGTTTCCCCTCATGCTTTGGCTCTATTATATATGAGTAGGTCTGCCACGGCATTATTCGGGTACCTCCGTCTCGCGGACGATGACCGACATGACCCTGTTCTCACTGACCTCGTCTACCGTAAACCACAGCCCCTCAAACTCGAAGCTGTCGCCCTTTTCCGGAATGCTCTCAAGGGACGCCAGACAAAGCCCCCCCACCGTGACGCTCTCGGTGGAAAACGTCTCGGGATCAAGCCCCATATGCTCATATAAATCGTACACTGTAAGATCCCCCGAAACAAGAAAGCTTCCGTCTCCTACGGGCATGAGCGGCAGCTCCACATCCTCGCCCTCATCCCATATCTCCCCGACTAGCTCCTCTAGAATGTCCTCCAGAGTGACGACACCCATCGTACCGCCGTAGCTGTCGGTGACCACCGCCAGATGTCCGCGTGTGCGCTGCAGCTCCTTTAATAGAGAGAAAATGTTCTTGCCGGGGGGGACATAGCTGACCTTGCGTATAAGCTCACGCGGGTTGACCTCCCCCTTGGTCAGATGTGCGGCGTAGAAGTCCTTTTCGTGTATTACACCTATAATATTGTCTATAGTCTGCTCATAGACAGGTATGCGCGAGAACTTCTCCACAAGAAACAGGTTCATAAGCTCGGAAACAGGATCAAAAAGGTCATACGCCGCAAGATCCACACGCGGTGTGAGAATCTCCCCGGCAGTAATATCAGAAAACTCCAGTGCGGATTGGAGAAGCTCGCTCTCGTCCTCGCCGATTACGCCCTCGTCCCCTATCTCCTCTATGATTGTCTTTAGCTCCTCTTCAGTTACAGTCGGAGGCTTCTCGTTTGCGTCATTCCCCCCCTTGAGCTTAACAAGAAGAAAGATTATAGGGTTTAGCACGACTATAATCGCACCCAGCAGTGGGGCGATGTAGAGACAGAGCCGTTCGGCGTTTCGTTTGGCAAAGCTCTTGGGCAGAATCTCCC
>CAYSTR010000514.1:0-2538 GCA_964433745.1 uncultured Oscillospiraceae bacterium
GATAACGACGCTTTAGGCGGCGAAATGAGATTCCACCGTTTTTACCGCCTTTATAGTCTAGATTATTGTATATCGTTAACATGTAGTTTGCTATATCATCTGCACCGCTTCGCTTTACCGATTCTATGACGGTCTGTTTTAATGTTGTAAGTCTTTCTTCGGAGAGTGCCTTTATCCCAACGAGAATATCACGCATCTCCTCTGGCGTGTCGTAAATATAACCGTTTTCACCCTGCCTAATCTGGTCAACATTCAGCTCATCCCGGCGCTGCACAACCGGAAGCCCCATTGCCATAGCCTCTAACATGGAAATAGAATACATCTCGGATAAGGAAGCCGTTACATATGCATCACATATAGCATAGTAGGGCGGCAGATCGTTATGCTCCACCCGACCGGTAAATGTTACAAACGATGATACCCCAGTGCTTTCCGCAAACGAGACAAGCTCGTCCTTGTCCGGACCATTTCCTATAATAAGGAAATGAATACCTGTTTCGGGAGTAACCCATTTACCAAAGTACTCTAACAAAACATCAATACTCTTTTCCTTACCGATACGGCCGACAAAGCAGCAAACCATCGCATCCTCTGGAATGTTATACTTCTTCCTAATCTCCGCACGCTGCTCGTTTGTCACCTTTGAGGGACTAAAAAAGTCCAGCTCAACAGAGTTAGGAATAATGGAAACGTCCTTGCCTACCTTTATCTGACGGAAGTACTCCTCCACCTTTTTAGACGGACCTGTCAACGCATCAGCATTGTTTGCAATAAATCGCGCATAACCGTGTGAGGCCTTGCGCATTGTTCCCAGAAGCGGGCGCGGAGAGATGTAGTAGATATAGTCATCCCACATCGTATGAAGTGTGTAGACAAGCGGTATTTTTAGCGACTTAGCCGCTAGAATACCGGAAAAACCTATACCAAACTCATTATGGATATGAATAATATCGGGGGCAAACTCCTGTATCATCTTTAGGCGGGTACGGCTAAAGGGCGGAGCTACACCAAACCCATAAAACCGTTCTGACTTTGTGGCAGGGCAATGAAGCACTCCATCCTTAATGTAGTGCCGCTTTGTATCGTAGTCCGCTGTTACGACAAGAACCTCATGACCTAATGAGCTAAGACCCTCCTTGAGGATCTTTACATGTGTCACCACCCCGTTGACATGCGGGAGATATGTCTCGGTAAATAATGCTACCTTCAACCTACTCACCCTTTTCTATATTAATTAAGATTATTTTCGACGCAAATAAATCAAACATCCAGTTTAATCAGTATCTCAGAGGTTTTTAAGAGAAAAGCTTTCATATTCTCATCCCTTAAAAGAAGCTTAGTCATAAGACGCAACTTGCGCTTGAAGCGGGGTGTTACCCCCATCCGTGCTAATGGGCACATTTCTCTTCCTCTGGGATCGGCAATGAGTTTAATCAAAAGCTCTCCATTATACTCTGCGGTAACCGGGAACAGAGGGAATATGCGGCAGCTAAGAGGTCGCATACTGCGCTCACAGCTGCCTTCACATATCACAATATCAATATCTTCCCTGCCCTCATGTATCGTAAACCCGGGTTTGTCCTCGAACAAAGCACGTTCATACGGAAACAGCCACATCCCCGCGTCATCGCCCTTACAGCAGCGACCTCCGCATAATCTACCACAGTCCGACTTTAAGGGCGTTTCTCTCTCAAGCAAACGATATGCCCTCATTAGGAGTGCCGTTCCATTCTGATTATTCATTCCGACATCTCCTAATGTAATTTAACCCTTGATAATCTCGCCGTATACCTCACCGCTAAGTCCAGCGGCATTTGATTCGTCTGTATCAATGTGCATAGCTGCCGCATAGGTGGCATTTACGCGAACAATAACGTCACCAAAAACCAGTGAACGTCCATCGGAATTAATCTTTACGCTGACTATCTCCTTGTCGGATACATTAAACTTTTCCGCTTCCGCAGGAGTAAGATGTATATGACGCTTAGCGGCAATGACACCCTCTTTCAACTCAACCTCGCCACATGGACCAACGAGCTTACAAGCGCCGCTCCCTGCCACATCACCCGATTCACGAACAGGCGCATTTACGCCGATAGAACGAGCATCTGTTAGGGAAATCTCAACCTGTGTTGCATTGCGGCAAGGGCCTAGAATTGTCACACCTGCTATCTCTTTTTTAGGACCTACTACTGTCACACGCTCACTGCACGCGTACTGACCGGGCTGTGACAGCTCCTTTTTAGGGGTAAGCTTAGCACCTGCACCGAATAAAATCTCCAGATCCTTTTCTGTTACATGAAGATGTCTTGCTGAAGTTTCTACGATTACTGACATAATAATCCTCCTGATATAATTTTATGCTTCATGACTATGTGCAACATTGTGCAATAGCTCTGACTGCTCTTTTAGCTTTTCGGAAATCTGTGCATTTATCATGGCGGTATGTGTGTTTCTGCTCACTACATCCGAGATACGCGTGATATTATCAGAAATAAAAGCAATTATCTCATTCTGCTTCTTGGTCATGGTCATTAT
>CAYSTR010000515.1:0-2533 GCA_964433745.1 uncultured Oscillospiraceae bacterium
CCTTGATGACATTTTCCACATCGTAAATAAACATTTTGCCATCACCTATATTTCCTGTATAAAGAGCTTCCTTGACCGTTTTAATAAGTAAGTCCAAAGGCACTTTGCAAATAATAATTTCGATTTTTACCTTTGGTAACAGTGTGGTTTCAAGAGCAACACCACGGTAATACTCATTACGGCCCTTCTGCATACCGCAACCCAAAACCTGTGTAACCGTCATACCTGTGATACCGATTTGGTCAAGTGCAGTTTTGAGTATTTCAAACTTACTTTGCTTTGTGACAATAACAACCTTGGTTATCTTTGCATTTGTTTTTGTTGTGTTTACAACCGGAATTGCAATATCGGGCGAAACAGGCACATCTTCATTTTGCGGTTTAAAGTCTGTTCCCATAGGGACAAGCATAAAGTCAGCATAACTGCTTATTAATCCGTGTTCTTCTATATCTAGTCCGGCAAGCTCCTCTGATTTAGATACTCTTAGTCCAACGGTCTTTTTTATGACCATAAAAACAATGGTCATAGTGACAGTCACCCAAGCAATGACAGATAACACACCGATGGCTTGAATAACTAAAAACCCAAATCCTCCGCCGTATAAAACACCGCCGTCCAAGGCAAACACACCTACGAGCAATGTTCCGACTGCTCCGCACATACCATGAACAGCAACCGCACCAACAGGGTCATCAATTTTCAGCACCTTTTCAATAAACAGGGTGCCAAAAACAACAACAAAAGCGGCAATCAATCCAATAAAAAATGCGCCGGTTGGAGATACCATATCGCACCCTGCCGTAATTGCTACAAGTCCTGCCAATGCACCGTTTAACGTCATTGATACATCAGGCTTTTTATAGCGAATCCAGGTGATAATCATAACGCCAGAAGCGGATGCGGCTGCCGCAATGTTAGTAGTGACAAAAATGTTAGCCGCGGACGTAATCATATCATCACCAGTCATAGAAACAGTTGAGCAAGCATTAAAACCAAACCAACAGAACCAAAGAATGAATACCCCCAAAGCGCCAAGCGTTAAGCTGTGACCGGGGATTGCTCGTACCTTTCCGCTTTTAGAATACTTGCCGATACGAGGACCTAAGATTTTTGCACCGATTAAAGCGGCTACACCACCAACCATATGAACAGCGGTAGAACCTGCAAAATCGTGAAAACCAAGCTGTGAAAGCCACCCTCCTCCCCATATCCAATGCCCTGAAACGGGATAAATAAATGCACTGATAATTACACTGTAAATGCAATATGATGAAAATTTAGTTCTCTCTGCCATAGCCCCCGAAACAATCGTTGCAGCCGTGGCACAAAACACTGTTTGAAAAATGATGAATGCTGACGACGGAATAGATGAGCCGTAATCTCCCTTGATGAAGAAATCAACCCCACCGAATATAATACCATTCCCGGCAAACATAATCCCAAAACCAAAAATCCAAAACACAAGTGTACCAAGGGAAAAATCCATCATATTTTTCATAATGATGTTTCCGGCGTTTTTAGCTCTTGTAAACCCTGTTTCTACCATAGCGAAGCCTGCTTGCATAAAAAACACTAGTGCCGCACCAAGTAATACCCAGATTGTATCAACCGCTGAATACATAAGTTTTTCCTCCTCAAAAATTAAGAAAAGGGTGTATTTTATCAGATTGTCTAAGCAGACATTGATAAAACACACACCTTTGTGCGCCTGGGGTACTTATCCCCTTATACTATTTAATTTACACTGTATAGAATTTCCGCATAGGTCGGCAAGCTCCAATGCTTTTTCGCCACTATTGTTTCAAGCTCGTCAATGGTAAGTCTAAGCTCGGTCATTGCCATAAATACGGATCCCCTGTAGTATTTTGTAAGCTCAAGGCTATCAGGTATTGTTTTTACATTCAAAACAGAAGCTTCAAGCTCCTCCAATTTTTTGTAAAGCGATGCAGTGAGAGCAGATAGCTTGCGAACGAGGATTTCTTCGGGAAGCCCCCCACCATGCTCTGTTTCTATATTTAGAGCTCTTTTAGCACTAAGTAAGCTCACAAGCTCTGTTTGATAGCTAACAGAGGATGGCAGAATTTCCTTTTTAACAAGGTCAATCATTGTAAGGGCCTCAATATGGACGGTTTTTTGGTAGTTTTCAAGTAAAATCTCATACCTTGAATGCACCTCGGTTTCAGAAAAAACGTTATGCTTCTTAAACATTTCCACATTCTTTGGTAAAATAAATGTAGGTAAAGCTTCGACTGTGGTTTTTAAGTTGAGAAGCCCTCGTTTTTCTGCTTCTACTACCCATTCCTCGGAATAGTTATTTCCATTAAAAATAATCCGCTTATGCTCTTTAATGGTTGACTTAACCAATATGGCTAGCTCGTTCTTAAAATCATTACTCTTTTCAAGAATATCGGCAAACGTACTTAAAGCCTCGGCTACAATTGAGTTAAGCACGATATTCGGACCTGCAATGGAAAAAGTAGAGCCAAGCATACGAAACTCAAACTTATTGCCTGTGAACGCAAACGGCGATGTG
>CAYSTR010000516.1:0-2528 GCA_964433745.1 uncultured Oscillospiraceae bacterium
TACTTACCCATGTTGTTTTTATCGTCCTTATAGACTATGACTGTGTAGACCTTTTTCTGTGTCTTATCGGAGGATGTAACCTCAACAGAGAAGTTATTTGCTCCCTTGGAGAGTGCCGAAGCAAAGTTCCCTTTGTCGTCCCCTATCTCCTTCTTACCCAGATACACCTTCATCTCCGCATACGGGTCGGCTGTTTTTGCATAGAGTGCCGCCGATTTTGTCTGGGGATGGACTATAGCGGTGTAGTCGGTCACAGAGGGCTGATAGTCGGGGGAGAGGGGCGCTTGGTTACTGGATACACCCTCTACCGCCGATGGTGTGATGTATAGATACTGTAAATCGGCGTTTGAGGTCTTGGTTATCTTGTTTTCGTTGGTAATCGCTACACGGTATACAACCTTTGTTATGCCGTCCTGTGCTGTGACCTCGATGGTCAGCGTGTTCTCAATCTCCGGCATGGGGATAGGACCGAATGCCTTGCCGCTCTCTGCCGACTGTCCGTTTATTTTTATTGTCGCAAACTTGTTTGATGCTGTGGCAGTGACGGTTACTTCGTCCTTATCGGTCTCCATCTTAGCCGAGTATTCATTGATACTGGGCACAAAGGTGGGTTTAAACTTCGTCGTGTTAGAAACATTAAGCTTTAAAAGCGAAGCATCGTTGTCCGGCGGGAGACGCGTAAAGTTTATCGTAATAGTTCTTATATCGCCGGGGGTTGTTACTGCACTTTCGGGTGTCAAAATAATCTTGACCACGTTCATGTTGCCGACAGCCAGCTCAACTAACTGTGATGGTCTCGACGCATTGATGGGCTGCGGTGTTTTGCCGTTTATCGAAGCGGTAATCTGTGTTGTCTTGTTGCGTGTAACCGGAGTGATAATAACCTGGTCAATCTCAAAGGGAACTGTCAGATTATACTCGTTAGCTACAGGTATAAAGTTGTAGGACGGTACTGCCTTGTTATTGACATCGGTTATGGACATAGATGTGAGTGTCGTGTCCCTGCTGGGAGGAAGAAGCTCGACAAACAGCTTGTATGTCTTTTGTGACGGGGTAGTGTTACCCTCTACCTTGCCGTCCTCGGCAGTGACCACTACGCAGAGGTAGAAGTCTGTGCCCTTTGCTATGCCGTTAATCGGGACATTGATATCGACAGGTTTAACGCCGTCCTTTTCAAGCATATGGGTTGCTATCTTTGTCCATGTGGACTTATCTGAATTGAGATCGGTAGTTCCGTACACCTCAACAGATGTGGCGTTGGGGTCGGACGGTGTGTAGTTGAGCGTCAGCTTATCCGTCGAGAACGGTATGGGTTGCAATGAATACATCTCGGTAGCCGGATCAAACTTCTGCTTTATAGGTATAATCTTATTGTCAAACGTGCCGTCCGTAATGGTCATCGCAGAAAGTCTCGCGTCCTTGCTGGGGTCAAGTCTTGTTATATTGAGCTTATACCAGTCAATGAAATCGGTCTCGCTCACATCGGCATCATAGCTTTCTGCCTTGACAGAAACGTCAATCTTCGTGAGATTCTCGGTTGTGCCGTCAGCAGCTTTTCTGTAGACCAGCTTGACAGGATCAAGCTCCTTTTTAGCCGTTATAATGTTCATGATAAACGGAAGAAAACCACGGAACAAATCGGGGTTTGCCGCCCGCTCAACCAGCTGACCGGGGTGCTCCCTGTCCACCTCAATACGAACCTCTCTCACGCTAAAGGGAACTTTAAGATCATACTCCCTCAATGTGGGCTTGAATGTACCGGAGGGCATGAGGTCGGGAGCGGTTTCCTTGGGCAGGGCATTATTGTATACCGAAAGGTTTTTAAGAAGTGTAGAATTGCTTATCGGCGCACGCTTTAACAAAAGCGTATAGGTTCGTGTAGTGCCGTCATGCGCTTGCGAAATTATCGTAACAGTAATAACCTTGTCATCATAAAGCTTAATATCGGGTGTCTCGTCTCCGCTTTTTATCTGCTTTTGTGTACCGGCAGTTCCCCAGGTCGTATCATCCTCACTAATTGAAATGAGAAATGGACGATCCTTTGTTATCGGGAGTGTATTGGTCTCGTTGCCGTATGGTACCAGTCTCACAGAATCTACCTTGTGCGGAAGCTCAAGCTCATAATGCTGATTGTCCGGCTTGAACCCAAGATCCAGCTTCATCTCGCCGTTGTAGTCGTAGTTTGGCTTGACGATAAGATTTGTCATTGTAGAGTCGCTGGAGGGGGTGGTATCGCCTATCTCAAAATTCATTGTGATTCTGCGCATAGCAGAGGGGTTGGGGTCAAGCTTTGATCCCACCATGTAGTAGAAGTCAAAGTACAGCTTGACAGTGCCCTTCTTTTTGGCGGTCACCTCAAAACGCACCGTAGCGTCATTCGTAACCTGTCCTCTGTTGGGTATCTGTGTGCCGAACTTATAAAAGTCATTTGAACCGTCAAGAAACATCATGGTAATATCGCCGGTAGATGACGGATCCATCGTGACCTTAAATGCACTAGCTCCGGATGAACGGCTGCCTAATATGAG
>CAYSTR010000517.1:0-2528 GCA_964433745.1 uncultured Oscillospiraceae bacterium
AGTTTCCCGACCTACTCCCTTAGCAGGGGAGCCCCTTCACCACTTGGGTATTTCTCCAACTCACGTGAATAATTATAGCATAAATAAATATATAATACAAGACATAAACGTTATATTTACATAATGTTAACATTTAGTAAAAATTATGCTGTAAGAAAAGATAGCTATGCCAAGAGCTGCTTAATACTTCTACACATTACCCATAAACATGCCTAACGATGTCAAACCCTGCTGAGGCACTGCTGGATGGGACTGCACCTCTGTTAGATGCTAAGGCAAGCGCTCCTCCGGCTGATATGGTGGAGCGGGTTCGCAAAATCCTGTTACTACGTCTACGGTTGATGTTGTGGCTGAATATAAATAATCTACAGATAATAAACTGGTTAAGTTTGCAAGCGAAATAATTAATAATAATCCCGGCAATGTTAGTAAACTCAATTATGCCATTGCAGATGTAGGTACAAAAGAAGCAACAGACATAAAACGGCTGACCGGCATTGACATTAATGGGTATGAGCACACCATAAACGGCAGTGCTATAGAGCATATCAATTCAAGGCATGGAATTGATGGCAAGCAAGACCACAGCATGGCTGATTTTGACAATGTGGGGCGCATTGGGTATGTATTGGATAATTATGACAATGTGGAACTATTGATTGATAAGAACGGAAAACAAGTATTTTCACATGCGTATAATAATTCCGATGGTTCTCCTTCTCCGATGGTTTAGTATAAAAAAAAAATAAATGGAACCATCTACATTGTAGAAGCAGTTCCAAATACATCCAAAAAAAAATTGCAGATAATATCGCATATATTCAGCCAAATAAAAAAGGATTATCGCAGGTGCCGCATACACAAGGGTAAAACCCTTATGCCGTTGGCTTAACGTCCGAAACCGCGCCCGCTATAAATCCTTATATAGATACGACACCATCATTAAGTACCGACACGAGAAATTTACTCGCCGCAAATAATGATGTATCAAGTCTATCTATTAACAGTATACCACTAGGCAGTGATACTGTCAATAATCAGTATATGCAAGACACGCGGAATAATGCGCCGGTGTCGCAGTCGGTTGAGTATGTGGAAAGCGCACGGCAGAATAATATCCCGGAGGCAGAGGTCAAGATTATTGGGGATATTGCGGATAAGTTTGGGGTAAAGGTGCAGTGGGCTGACACATTGGGTGACAATACAAACGGCACATACAAGGATGGAGTTATCACGATAGCACGTGATACGCCTGACCCTGTACGCGCTGTGTTTACGCACGAACTTACCCACCACATTGAGAGCAGTGGGCAGTATAAAGCGTTGTCTGACTTTGTGTATGATTATTTCAGGTCTGGGGATATGGATGTGTCGGCGGCCGAGGGGTATGTCAAGGACATATATGCAAAGCGTGGTGTGACACTTGATGATGCTGGGGTACGGCGTGAGATGGTAGCTAAGTAATGGAGGGCAGCGGACTGCTTGAGGATGAAAAATTTATCAAGCGGCTGTCTGTCGATAATCCTTCGCTTGCACGGCGTATATATAATTGGATTTCTGACGCTATTGCTAAGATAGGCAAGTCAGCAGACCAGCAGCTGTTGATTATGATTTTTAAAGGTAATAAACCGGATAGCTTTGTATTATTAATTGAAACGATAGATAAACACGGTAATGGAATCGTTACAGTTATACATTTAAACAGGTATAGTGATCGTATGAATGTTAACCGAATAGCAAGTATATACGGCAAAAATAACTATGTTAAAGCAAATATTGAAAATAATATGTTGCTAGACATAGACTAAATAAAAGGTCAAGAATGGTTTACGAGTAGAGGGCTCCAATTGCCCAAACTGGTTCAAACCATTCTTGACAATGACAGCATACCACAAAATGATATCAATGTCAATAACCAGTATATGCAAAACGGTGGGAATAATTCACAATCATCTGTCGGGTCTAGTACGGAGTTTATGCGGGTGCTTAATCCGCGCTCTGGGAAGTCGCGGGACTATCAGGCGCGGGAATCCTTGCGGTTTGTGACCGATATCTCTAATGCTTTGGGGATTCCTCGCGGGGTGGGGCGGCAGGAAATACTGCCTGTTGTTAAGGAGATTGCGGACACGCTCCGCACCGATGGGCGCATTACATCCTCACAGGCTGATTCGTTGTTTGAGCGGGCTTATGATGCCGGGCGGGTGGTGCTGGATGATTTTTACAACCAATACAAGCCTGTGCGGGACTAAGCTTATGGTGTCTGATGATATTAAGGGTGATATCCCTGATTGTAATGATTTTCGCAAGCGGAATTTTGGGACACTTAACCTAGGGATTGACGGTGTGCCTCTTGATATTAAGTATATACAATGTACCGCAGTATCCGAGAGAGAAACAAAAAGTAGAGAACTAAACAATAACATAAAAATACCGCACAACTAAGCTGTCAAGCTGTAGTTATGCGGTATTTTTATGGCGCGCCCTAAGAGATTCGAACTCCTGACCTTCTGGTCCGTAGCCAGACGCTC
>CAYSTR010000518.1:0-2528 GCA_964433745.1 uncultured Oscillospiraceae bacterium
ATTCGCAAACACAGACGCCATATTTAAGAACTCAAAATGAAGCCCTTGGAGATTTATCAAAAATTTTTGAAGATCTAAGCGATAAAACCTATCTCGAGCTTAAAAAAGACCATTTAGACGACTATCGTGAGCTCTATAGCAGGGTTGAATTAGATCTAGACAGCGGTGCAAATGTAACTATACCAACAGACGAACTGCTCAAAAATTATCAAACTGATAACAATCCTGCATTGGATGAGCTTATCTTTAAATATGGCAGATACCTTGCTATTGCGTGCTCTAGGCCCGGCACTTTGATGACCAATCTTGTAGGTATTTGGAACCCTAATTTAGCATCTGCTTGGAATGGAAACTATACACAAAATATTAACGTTCAAATGGATCACTGGTTGAATGATGTCACCAATCTTTCTGAGCTTAATGACCCTATGTTTGATAATGTTAAGGATCAAGCCGTGAACGGACTCAAAACAGCCACAATCCAATATAATGCAGATGGATGGACGACACATGTTATCAGCAATATATTCGGGTATACCGCTTCCGCTCCCGCTATCCATTGCTGGCAGCAGCCCGCAACAGCAGCTTGGCTATGTGCGCAGCTTTTTGATCGTTATAGCTATACAAAAGATAAATCTTATTTAGAAGAATTATATCCTGTTTTGAAAGGAGCCTCCGAGTTCTGGTTCGATGTGCTCAAAGAAGATCCTTTAGAGCCTGGCGTTTTGATTTCTTATCCGGCTATTTCATCAGAACATGGCACAGGAGAAAATCAGGGCGGGGCAGATCTTAAAGGCACTATGCAACTAGCACCGGCTATAGAGCAAATTGCTATTCGCCAACTATTTACCGACGTTATACAGGCAGAAAAGGATTTGGGCATAACAAATGGAATATCTGACAAAGTTAAGGAAAAACTTGAAAAACTAGACCTTCCAAGAATAGGTAAAAAGGGTCAGCTTAGAGAATGGAAATATTTTGAGGACACAATAGCATCCACTTCTCACCGTCACCAATCTCATTTACTAGGGATTTACCCTTTTAATACGTTTACAAAATCAAATCTTCCTGAATTATACGAGGCTTCCAAGATTTCTGTGCTATGGAAATATGACCTTAGAAGGATGGAGATCGTTGATCTTGGCTGGTCTTTAACACACCTTGCCGCAAACCTTGCACGTATTAAAGAAGGGGAAAAAGCATACGAAACAATCAACACTGCTTTTAAAAACGGCATGACATGGAATAACCTCATGGGTAACGATTATGGCCCTAAGGTTCGTAAAGCTGATAATGGAGTTACAGTTGACGATTATGATGGTGTATTTGTTATAGAAAACAACTTAGGCGAAGCAGCTATTATCGCCGAAATTCTAATCCAGAGCCATGAAGCCGATATAATTAACCTTCTCCCCGCAATCCCTTCAAATTGGCCTATTGGTAGCTTTAGCGGCTTAAAAGCGAGAGGAAATTATGAGGTAGCAGTATCATGGGACGAAGGAAAATTGCAAACTGCAAGCATTAAATCACTTAGCGGCGGGCTATGCAAGCTGGAAAATATAGCTTTTGCAGGCGGAAACATAAGGCTAGAGGATACGGATGGAAATACTGTAGCATATACACGAATAAACGATAGAACCATATCCTTTAACACCCAACAAGGCACTGTATACAAGGTTATGGTTGGCGAGACTTGCCCTGCATTTATTGATGACATAAGCTCAAGGATTTCCTATGAAGGCGAATGGAATGCGGAACAGATGGAAGCTGAAGACTATTTTCTTGATACACGCCACATTTCTGATCAACAAAACGCTTCATTTTCTATAACAGAGGTGTTCTCTCAGGTTAAGTGGTATGCTGCAAAAGGCCCTGACATGGGAAAAGCTGAAGTCTATATTGACGGTAACCTATACGATATTGTCGATTTATATAGCCCTTATTCAACACTGGTGGAGCCGGTATTTACTGTTGGGGGCTTGGCCGTTGGTAACCATACATTGCGTATCGTTGTCCTTGGAGAAAAAAATGAAGCAGCAACCGGAATCAAGGTTGAAGTAGACCACCTTTCAATTGCAGGCAAGCCTATTTCCAATATAAGCTATGCGATTGATGACAGAGATCCAGCCATCAAATATGCCGGCCCGTGGGATCATAATGCAAACCCGGACGCTAACTACTACAATAATACACACACTCCTGCATATTCAAGCGGTGCAAGCTTTGTTTATACTAATGAAAATTGTACACAGCTTAAGATTTACGGAGCAAAGAGTAGCGACCGTGGAATATATAATATTTATGTTGATAGCGAGTTTGTTAAAACTGTAGACGGATTTAGTAATGGTTGGATACCAAAACAGGTGCTTTTTGACACTGGAGAGATTCCTTTAGGCGCTCATTCAATAAAAATAGAGTCAACATCACAAAAGAATCCTGCATCAAGTAATGTTTTCCTAGATTTTGACTATATTGAGGTTATAGCTCCTAATGATATTGTAGAAATCACCATCGAATCACAACCTATA
>CAYSTR010000519.1:0-2516 GCA_964433745.1 uncultured Oscillospiraceae bacterium
AACATGTGTTAGGATGCAAAAAGCAGAGGAATTTTTGAGAAATCCGGCATTACGTATCGCCGATATATCCGAGATGGTGGGATATAAAAGTGTAAATTCCTTTGCGCTTAAGTTTAAGGAATATTTCGGTGTCTCCCCAATGCAGCACCGTCAGGGGAGCAGTAAAAGGAATATGTCTAAAACATATGAGGGAAATGTATGAAACGGCTTCAAATAAAGCATGTTAATCCTTTTAGTAGTAACATAAAAATAAAAACAAAGCTGATTATTCTATATTTCCCTGTTACCCTGACCCTTATTGCATTTGTCGGTATAATGGCATACAGTATCTCTGTTGGGGCAATTAAGGAGCAAAGCTTAAACTTAGCTACCCAAGCTCAAAGACAGATAGCAGGTAACATCGACATGCGTATGACAAGCTATAAAAACATGCTGACAGGTTTTTGCTTCGACGGAGGAAAGAATCGTACACTCAAGGGGGGCTTTTATCGTCCATATGATGAGCTTTTAAACCTTCGTGATACAAAATCCAGCCTGTTATCTGTGCTTTCTACGCTGGAGGTGGATGTAAATCTGACGATGGTTCGATTTAATAATTCGGGTGTGGAATCCATAAGTAAAAATTTCCACAAGGTGCTTTCTGGGATTCAGGATGCTTCTGCCAATCTGTCGGGATATAGTGTACAAATTATTAACTCTGACAGGATTCAGGACAGGACATGGTTTGAAGAAATCAGCAAGGATAAGCAGGCATTTTTATTTAAGCAGCTTGATGATGATAAAAAGTATGGTTATTACTCTATAATTAAGTGGTCGATGGGTGATGTTGCTTCATTTTATAACGGATTTTACATATTGACCATGCGTATACGCGATATCCTAAACCTTCCTCCGGCTTCCGGTTCAAAGTTGCAATATTATTTTGCTGTTTTGGATAATAGCGGTGATGTTTTACAGGCCGACATTCAAAAGCAGGATTTTATCCGCGAGCATCTGGAAGAGCTTAAATCGTTCAGTCTCAATCAAGCATATAATGAACCTCTTTATTTGGAAGGAAATACTGTTCTTAAAGAATATCTTTTATCAAACGGGTGGACTGTGTTATGCATCGTACCGCTATCTGTGCTTGTAAAGCAAGCGGAAGCGATTGGATTGGTCGTGTTAATTACCTGTTTGATTGCAATCTGTCTGATGTTTTTTATGAGTGTTGTTTTAGCAAATACCTTATCAATCAGGATAAACAAGATATGCAGCCATATGAAGGAATTTCAAAAGGGACATTTCAACACAAAGGTATCGGATATCTCTGGCGATGAGCTGGGTTACCTGGAGAGTGCCTTCAATGAAATGACTGAAAACACTAACGAGCTGATAGAGCAGGTATTCCGGGCCAAGCTAGATATCAAGGAAGCGCAGCTAAAGGCATTACAAGCCCAGATAAATCCCCATTTTCTGTATAATTCCTTGTCGAGCTTGGGAAGGCTTGCCAATGTGGGGGATAAGAAGAGCATAAACGAGATGGTATATGCCTTAGCTACCTTCTACCGAATGACGCTTAATAATGGAAAGGATATAATTTCAATAGAGGATGAGGTCAAGCAGATAAAGGCATATTTGAAGATACATAAAATCCGTCTGGAGGATCAGTTTGAGGTTACCTATGATATAGACGAAAAAACCTTTGCATATCAAACCGTAAAGGTTATACTACAACCATTTATTGAGAATATTTTTGAACATGCGCGGCGAGGTAATGAAACAAAGCCTATACAGATAAAGATATCTATTGGGTTTCAAGAAGCGAACTCAAATGATCCTGATGGAATATGTATTGAAATAACTGATACAGGTATAGGCATGAGCGAAACTAAAGTATCAAATATTTTATCCGGACATGGCAATAGCAGCGGATATGGAATAAAGAATGTACATGAACGTATACAGTTGTTTTATGGAAGTGCTTTCGGGGTTAAGATAAGGAGTACTTTAGGTGTAGGTACATGTGTATCGCTGTCCATTCCCAAGCGATTGTTTCAAAAGAGTATTTAAGATATATAGGTGAATAATCTGTGCCAGTTTAGTCGACACGGGAGGTCGTATGCGGTTTTGCTGTAACCGATGCGGAAGTCAAGCTTATCCATGATATTCCAATGGATCAGGCACTGCTAGATAAGCACTATCTGCGTAAGCATGGGGTTAATGCATATTATGGGCAGAAAGGTTAGATAGAATTTATTTAATTGTTTTTAAGATATAATATTAATAAACAATGCGGTTAGCAACGAGCTAACCGCATTGTTTATTAATATTATGTGAATTATTTCTTTAGCCTTTCCGATTTCACCTATCTCATTTTGTATTAGTAATATAGAGGGGGGAATAATCGAGTTTACTACTCCTCAAATATTACAGCAAGGGAGGTGAAAAAATGCCGAAAAGAAATAGCAATAAATCCGATATTGTCGCTGCATTTGACAGCTTCAGCAAAAGAATCCTGCAAAGAGAAGCCAGAAACT
>CAYSTR010000520.1:0-2515 GCA_964433745.1 uncultured Oscillospiraceae bacterium
CGACTATCTCTGCTACTGATGCGGATCTGGACATCACCGACTATCTCGTCAAGGACGGCTCCATTCCTCGCGGGAGCTGGCATACAATTGGGATTCAGCCCAATGGGCTGGCGCGGGTAGAGATTTCGGTTAATATTGTTGGGTTTATTCAATCTCGTGGGGATCGGACGGTGTGAGGGGGGGCGGGTGTCCTCATTTATTTGGGTTTATTTGCACAAAAGTTGTTTTGGGGGTTGAAATTTTTGACGTATTATGGTAGTATATGGGCAACTAGTGGAGTTATAAATACTCTAAGAAAGAAGGATATATATGAATAATTGTAGCATTTATCCGCATATGACCGGCGGCCATTTATTATCACTTAATTTTATTTGCACGAGATTGTTTGAAATAGAAAGTCAGCCAGATTATTTAGAGCATTATAAGGTGGAACATACTGCGTTATCCCACAGTAGTGTTTTGCTTTCCTCTTGTTTACTAGAGGATGCAATAAACGATTTGTTTTGTGATAGCAAATATATGGTTAATAGTTTAGGCGATTTGTCGTCCGAGGTTATATTAAAGTTATGTAAATCATGGGATGAGGATATATCTAAAAATAGAATATATGGGATTTTAAAAAAGTATACAATAGCATTAAGTTTAATAAATTCATCATCATTTGACAAGGGAAAGGGAATTTATCAAGAAGTATCTTGTTTAATTGATTTAAGAAATGCGCTTTATCATAATATTTCCGAAGTGCTACTTGATGATAAAGACGGCACTACCATCTCTTCAAAACTGTATAACAAATTACATAACAAATTTAGTGTAAAAAGGGGATTGGAGAATGCGGAACCATTCTTCCCTGGCACATGTTTTGGTGCAGGGTGTGCTAAATGGTCGGCTATAACTTCGGTAAATTTTATAAGAGATTTCTATAGAAAGGCAGGTCTGGTACTTAAATTAGATCATATAAATAAAATTATAGAACATAATGGATTGATAATTTTTAGTAACTAGCATAATATCTATATACGCCCCACCCAACCCCAAGCCAGAAAGCTTCGCTTTCAAGCTTGGGGTCTTTACATACACAAAACCCCAAAGGAGCGTGACCACCCATGAAACCTATGTACCAAGGACTCCCAGTCAGCCCCATCACAGTGCTAACCGAAGCGGTAAACGCTGCCGACACCATCATCCACATAGAGGACAGCACCGTCTTTCCCGCGCCGCCGAACTTCGCCACAATCGGTGACATCGAGACCATCCGATACAATGCCATTTCAGTAGGCATACTCAGCGGATGCGAACGTGGCGTGGAGGGTACGTCAGTTATCCACACAGCCGGAACGAAGATAGCAAGGCTGTTCACCTACAAGGATTTCCAGAGCCTACAGGAAAACATCCGTGAGCTGGACAGCTCAAAGCAGGAGAAAGGCGAGTACATCCCAGTCGATACAGGGAATGCCTCCATGGTAACCTTCGCAGACGGTGAGAGCTTCGAGGACAAGTACCAAGCGGGTGAACTCACCGGCAAACAGGGCGCACCAGGGCAGCCAGGAGCACCGGGTCCGCCGGGAGAAAAAGGAGCAGACGGGCTCACCACCTCTATCACCATCGGCGATCAGACCTTCACCCATTCGGGCGGGAACATCAACCTCCCCATAACCCCGTATTTGTACATGGAAATCCCATACACCCTGCCCACATCCGGCTATTCTTCAGTCACCGGCGGTGTCCGTATTGATGTAACCAACGCCAGCATCAAAGCAAACTCCAGAGTCGACCTAATACCCAATAGTCTTAGCGACCTCGACAAGCTGACCGCACTTGGTGGTGGCTATACCGAATGTGCGGTGGGTAAGGTGTCCATCTTCCTCAAATCTACTCCCATAAGCACAATATCAACCACACTGGGGGTGTTCGTCAATGGCTAAGGGCATGATCCGCTGTACGTACCGGGACAATACCCCCAGAGCCATCTATGGGGTGCAGATCAACGAGACTGATAGCGACCCGCTGACGAGGGTAACCTACATAGATGATTGTGTAGGGATGGAAAAGGGAAACGACAACTGGGACTACAAAGAGATATTCCGCGACATCCGACCATGTGTGTTCAAGAACGGTGTAGTGCAGTATTATCTCAACCCCCAGAACTTCGCCCAAAAAGCTGACGGAAGCCCCGCTGACATCACCACAGGTAACGATGGGGATGTGATGATCGAGATACCCAAGTTTGCATATATGCTC
This sequence comes from uncultured Oscillospiraceae bacterium, assembly GCA_964433745.1. Lineage (GTDB taxonomy): Bacteria > Bacillota > Clostridia > Oscillospirales > Ruminococcaceae > CAYSTR01. The sequence goes on from CAYSTR010000520.1 coordinate 2,242, forward strand.
TCACGCACCGGTACGACTATTACAGTAAAGATCAGCAGACTCCCCAATATAAAAACCATCGACTCCCGGTTCAGCTTTCAAGCGTTCAGCAGATCGACAGAAGGTGACCGGGATTGCTTTTACATCGGCGCATACCTCGGCTACGAAACTGGCGGGAAGATACGCTCGCTGTCCGGCAAAACCCCTACGGGTAATCAAACCATCGGTGCATTCCGTACCAAATGTCAGGCGAACGGTACAGGGTACAACCAACTCAACTTATATCAACTAACCG
>CAYSTR010000521.1:0-246 GCA_964433745.1 uncultured Oscillospiraceae bacterium
ACGGTTGTGGTAGTACACACTTAAAACCAGCCCGATTCCGATATACGTCGAGACCAGAGATGTTCCTCCCGCACTGAAAAACGGCAGCGTCACACCGATAACCGGCATAACCGAAAGGTTCATACCGATGTTAATAGCCGACTGCGAGATAATCTTCGCCGCCACGCCCACGCATATGAGCATTCCCAGTGTGTCCTTGGCTTTAGCCGCCACCGCAAGTATGCGTCCGCACAGGAACAACAGTAA
>CAYSTR010000521.1:256-2510 GCA_964433745.1 uncultured Oscillospiraceae bacterium
GTATAACCGCAAGACATCCGATAAATCCCAAAGCCTCACCGACAAATGTAAAAATAAAATCATTTTGCAGTTCAGGCACCCAGCGGTGCTCGCCTGAAAAGAGACCGCGCCCCCACATCTGCCCCGAACCTATAGATATTCGGGCGTAGGTCTGCTGTAAGCCTATGCCCTGCGGGTCGGATTCGGGATTTATTATAACCAGTATGCGCTGCTTTTGATATTCGGTGAGAAGAAAAAGCCACACAAGCGGACTGGCAACAATTGCCGCTGCGATTCCTCCCAGAAGATACCATACCGACAGTCCCGCGCAAAAGAGCATGACGATAAAGATGGATGCAAAGATAATAGCCGTTCCATCGTCTCCTTGATAGTGGATAAGCACCACAGGCGCTAATCCGTGTACACACACCCAAAAGAGGGTGGAGGGCTTGTTTATGCGGTCACGCACCTTTTCGAGATGCAGTGCGAACGTCAGAATAAACGACAGCTTCAAAAGCTCGGAGGGCTGTAATGTCTGCCCGCCCGGCAGCATGAGCCATGCTTTATCATTGGCGCCGTTTGGTGCTATGCCGATAAAAAAGGTGAGCAGCACCAGCGCCAGTGAAATAGGCAGATGCAGCCGCCAGAGCTTCGCCATGAATTTATACTCTATTCTAGATATGAAAAGCGCAGTAAACAGACCGATAGCTCCCGCTACCAGCTGTACCTCCACAATCTTGTATGACTCAAAAAATGCTAAACTCAGTCCGAATAATAAGACAATACCAAAGCCGTTAATTAAAAGGCACAACACTATGAGGAACATATCCGAGTAACGGAAGAAGTCCCCTATAGCCGCTCTTATGGCTTTCCACATATAAACCTTTCTTCTATCTCCCTAATCTTTCCGACACGGGCGGTGTGCTTGCCGCCCTCAAACGTTGTGTTTAAGAACACATCCACAAGCTCCCACGCAAGCCCGCTGCCCATAACCCGCGCACCGATACACAATACATTCGCATCGTTGTGCAGACGTGTATACTTTACGCTGAAATAATCCGAACAGCACGCCGCTCTTATGCCCGGCACCTTGTTTGCCGCCATGGACATACCAACCCCAGTCCCGCACACCAAAAGCCCCATATCACACTCGCCGGTGATTACCGCTTTAGTAACCTTGAGCGCATAATCCGAGTAGTCGCAGGAGGCAGTGTCGTATGTGCCAAAATCCCGGTACTCAACGCCCCGCTCCTCCAAGAGCCTTATTATATCCTGTTTAAGCGGAAATCCCGCATGGTCACAGCCTATTGCTAACATAATACTACCCCTTTTCTATTATTACCTCACTGCACCTCTTAGATAGTTGGCGTTTAAATGCTCTGCTCCTATCGCCTCGTCACGGCGCATGTCGGCTATCCTGCACACAACCCCTGCACGCTGATATAAAACATGCTCTGGGGCGGGGATAAGCTTCATGTCCGGAATGGAGCGCAGTACAAGCATAGCTCCGTCCCCTGCAAGCCATATGGGTGTCGTAACACCTAAAAGACGCTCTCTCAGGACATCTATCGGTATCGCTTCATCCGGCATTAGTCGGGTGAGAGTATGTCCGTTCGACGAGAACAGCGCGGTGTAGACCTGGGAACAGCGCGCATCCATGACCGGACAGACCGTCCCTGTCACCCCCGCCAGATTGTAGGCAAGCGCCTCTGTAGTTGACACAGGCACAACCGGCACGGACAGCGCCTGCGCAAGCCCCTTGACCGCCGCTAGTCCTATGCGCAGCCCCGTAAACGAGCCGGGCCCGTTTGTCACTGCAATTAGCTCTATCTCTTTAAGGGAAATGCCTGTACCTGTCATCATCTCTTTTAGCATGGGCATGAGGGTCTGGCTGTGCGTCCTGCCGACATTGGTGTAAAACTCGCTCATTAGTCTGCCGCCGCTCATGAGTGCGCAGGAGGCGGTCTTTCCTGAACAGTCAATCCCCAATATCATCAAATCTAGCGTCCCCCCTTACCGTAATGCGCCGTGAGCTGTCGTCTATATGCTCTATTTCAATGAATACCGCCGTATCGGGCAGTGCGTCCGTGATGTTCTCACTCCACTCAATTATGAGGATGGCGTCTGTATCGAGAAAATCGAAAAAGCCGATGGAATAGAGATCGTCTGTGCTCCCTATCCGGTACATGTCAAAATGGTGAACCGTTACCTCGCCCTCGTATGTGTGCATGTAGGCGTAGGTGGGGCTGGTCACCGCCGCACCCGGTATAAGCGT
>CAYSTR010000522.1:0-2510 GCA_964433745.1 uncultured Oscillospiraceae bacterium
TCCGCCTGATTTAGTGCATTCATGATTTCGCAATGTCTACCAGGCTATCGGTAGTACGGAGCCTGAGGGTACAAGACCGGGCTGAAGTGGACCATGAGTCCTCAGCGACGGAAGTTATCAATGAGCCAGTTCATCTCTAAGATTATCTTCTGCAAAAGGTACTGCAGCGAATAAAGCTTTGGGTCACGTATGTAAATCATCGCCGTATACCAATCGTTCCATCGGTTCAGTATACCCATTACCGCAATAGTCGCGATGGCGGGGGTAGAAAGCGGTAATACAATGCGGAAAAATATTCCTACCTCGCTGGCGCCGTCAATCTTTGCTGATTCAAACAACGGTTCAGGAAGCTCCTTAAAGAATGTTCTCAATATTATTATCTGAAATGCAGAGCAAAGGCTCGGCAAGATATAAATAAAGAAGCTGTCACCGAGTTTGTAAACCTGTGTATTCACTATGTATGTAGGCACCAAGCCCCCGCCGAACAGCATTGTAAAGAACACGAGAAATGAAAGCTGTCGCCGCAAAAAAAACTGTCGGCGCGAAAGGGTGTATGCCAGCATCGTCATGACAATCAAGCTTAATAATACTCCCAAAAGGGTAAAGGCAGTAGTGACTAGATAAGCGCCGCCGATTGCGTCCGGTTTGCTGAATGCCAGCTTATACGCCGTGAAGTCAAGGTTCATCGGAATAAGCTTGTATCCGTATTCTATTACATCATTCTCATTTGAAAGGGATACACCCACAATCATCAGCAATGGTAATAAAAATGTCAAAGAGAAGAGAACAAAAAAGGCATTAATAAAAAAGCTTGATAAACGGCTTTGCCTTTTAGGACTGCCCGCATGTGCGGCTCTGGTTAAGCTTTGCGGCTTCATAGCATACTCCTCTCTAAAACAGTGAATTATCGGGGTTGATCTTACGTACAAATTGATTGCTTATCACTACTAGGATTAGCCCTGCAATGGACTGAAACAGTCCTACAGCGCTGGACATTCCAATATCGCCTAGCTGCATGAGCCCACGATACACAAAGGTGTCGATTATATCCGTGGAAGCATACAGAGCGCCGGTGTTACGCGGAACGTTATAGAATAATCCAAAATCTCCCCGGAAGAAGTTTCCGATAGACATAATAGACATAATGGTAATGCTGGGAATTAAGTGAGGCAGTGAGATATTAAGTGTTTGCTGAAGCCTTCCTGCTCCGTCAATTTCGGCCGCCTCGTACAATTCGGTGTCAATACTAAGAAGACTTGCATAATAAATCAATGTCTGCATACCCACATTTTTCCAAATGTTAATTATAACCAGAAGATAAGGCCAGTAATTGGGATTTGAAAAAAACTCTATAGGTTCAAGCCCTATTCCCTTTAAGAACTGATTAATTATCCCCTGCGAGGGACTGATAATAATAAACACAATCTCAGAAACCAGAACCCACGAGATAAAGTTCGGCAGAAACATGCAGGTCTGATAAGCCTTAAGACTGCGGCGCTTTTTTACCTGAACCATAAGCAGTGCTACCACAACGGCGGCGGTTAGCGTTGCTACCGTAAAAAGAATACCGTACCCCACTGTATTGCGCGTCACGCGCCATGCATACTGGGAACGGAAGAAAAACTCAAAGTTTTTAAAGCCCCACCATGCGCTTCCAAAGATTCCCTCATCATAACGGTAATTTTTAAACGCCAGTATAAGCCCGAACATGGGCACATAATGAAACATGATATAATACACAATGCCGGGAGCAGCAAGAAGCAGCAATGAAATGTTGTCACGCAGAACTCGTTTGTCCTTCCGCGTTTTATTTTGCAAGCGGGACATAGTAAGTCCTCCTATTCTCCTTAAAAAGCCGGTATTTTTGGCTTATCTATATTATAAAGAAAAACTTCTCTTTTGAAAACTAGTTACTTTTTTAGATTAGGGAGAGGATTTTATGTTTTTTAAAGTAAAACAGGTTTTATAATTTACGGTGCTTGGTATACCGTAAAATATCAAACCTGTTTAATTAATTTACTTTACAGTTCCCGGATAACCGGAAGCCACATCTCAACAGAAGCTCCGCCCTTGTCTCCCGTAATCACAAGACCATACTCATCCCCGAAGATAAGCTTAATACGAGCAACAACATTGCGCAAGCCGATATGCTTACTGTATATTTTATCCTTATCCCGCAGCATTTCATTGAGAATAGCAAGCTTTTCTCCGACTATCCCTACTCCGTCATCCGTTACGGCTATCACCAAAGCCTCCTCCTTTAAGTATGCCGTAACCTGTATACAGCCGCTGCTTCTTTTGGGCTTTATTCCGTGATAGATGGCATTTTCCAATATAGGCTGCAGGGAGAGCTTAATAATGCGGCAGCTCTGTACTTCGGGCTCGATGTACCAGTCTACCTTGAACATTTCCGGATACCGCTGCTCCATTATTTGCAGATACCGCTTGCAGTATTCCACCTCCTGCTCCACTGTTGTCAGGTACTCATCGGTTTCCATGCTGATCTTAAA
>CAYSTR010000523.1:0-2509 GCA_964433745.1 uncultured Oscillospiraceae bacterium
CATAAGAGAGATAATAATAACAGGGTAAACTATCGCACTGCGAATACGGGATTCCAAATCACTTTCCTTTTCGTAGTATGATGCAAGAGCCCAAAATACCTGTTCAAGTCTACCTGCCGCCTCTCCGACCTTTATCATATCGACAAAATATTTTGGGAAGGCATCGGATGCAACAACAGCGTTATAAACAGAATACATATCCTGAACATCCGACGCAAGCTTTGTCAGTATTGTTTTAAGGCGCCCCTCGCTCAAATCCTCGCAAATAATACTAATGGCTTCGTTTGTTTGAATGCCGCTTTTCAGCATCAATCCCATGCTCTCGGAAAACATTGCAATCTCTAACCGGGTTAATTGATGCGAATTTTGTTTAAGGCTCAAGAAACTACCTCCCCTATCAATATATATATTTATCAGCATAGCTTTTGCCGTCACCGACAAAGTTTGTCAAAGTCGAGCCGGAACCGGCGGCACCGAAAGTTGTGTCTACACGCCCCCAATTACTGCGGTCTATACTGATTTTTTTGTATTTCCAGCCCTCATCTTTAAGGTAAACCATGTTCCAGGCATGGTATCCGTTAGTCGGCGAAACATAACCGGTGACGAGCTTTGTCGGAATACCTTGCGCCCTGAGCATGGCGGCAAAAAGAGCGGAATAATCAAAGCAAATGCCTTTTCCCGATTCAATTATTTTATCAACATCGCATATATATCCGTCCTCGACGTTCGTGGCTAAAACATCATCATATTTAATATTTTCTGTTACATATTTGTAGATTTTTTCAACAACGTCTTTTTCGCTTTTTGCATCTTTCGTCAATTCGTTTGAAAGCCTTACAACCTTACTATCAAGGTCATAATTCACTATTTGATTGGGCCTCAAAAATGCTTCGAATTCGCTGTCAAGCGACACATTTTCGTTTACCGATAAAACCTTTGCGTATTTCGTGTCAGCTGCGTTTTCAAAAATTGAAAACATATAGCTTCCATTTCCCATTTGTAGCGGAAAAACCTCAACTTTCCCTTCGCCATTTAAATCATAATTATACTTTTGGCCGGACATTTCCACTTGAAATTTCAGCTTTTTGTCGCTTGTACCCTTGGCGCAAACGTACCCTCTCGAAATGTTTTCTATGCTTATTGCAAAATCGCCTTCTTTTATAAAGCTTTCGGTGTCGTACGGAGCCAGCTTTATTTCGGGGCGGACATAAACACTGTTAGTATTTAATGCAGGCTCTGCATCATCGTCTCCGCTTTCTCCCGATGAGCATGAGGCAAGAAGCAACGTAAATGCACTGATTAGCGCGAGAAAAAAAAGAAAACGGGGCTTCAAGCTTTCTCACACTCCTCTTGTATAAAAAATATAAGCTTTAAAACGTTCATAAAAGCGTTTGTTAACTAAATCTCGTTATCCTCAGCAGATACATGGCGTATTTAACAGAGCTTTGGTCAACCATACCCATTCTCTGGTGACGGCTGTCGAGAGAAACCTTGCGGTTATCCCCCAATAAAAACACCTTACCCTCCGGCACCGTAAGAGGAAATGTTACATCGGGGCTGCCGTAATCGGTGCTTCCGAGGTACGTTTCGCTTAGCACTACTCCATCTACGCTTACCTCTCCGCTATCTTTATCAATATCAACAGTTTGATTGCCGAAAGCGATAAGACGTTTGGCATAGTATGTTTTTCCGTCATAAAAAATCACAACATCGCCTTGCTTTAGCTTTGCAATTTTATTAACAATTACAATGTCTCCCGTTTGTATCGTAGGGTACATCGACGAGCCTTGTATTACAACTACCCCAACCAAAAAGTTGGTCACTGCAAGAACAAGAAGGCAAAGCGTAAGTATAATAATGATATTTCTTCGCGTTTTTTTGTTATCTTTTATGCGAACACGCTCAAAATCCAAAACTTCTTTAATGTGCCCGTGGCTACGTTTATATGCTGGACGCTCCCTTTGGTTGATCGTATTCGTAGTCGGTTGTTGTTGAGAATGTATCGTTCCTGTTTCCGCTTTGCTGGTTGTGCTCATTAAGCTGCTCCCTAAAATTAATATTATTTCTTATCATTGACTTTTCCATATACATATAAACACTGTTTACATGCTTCCACATGTTATAAATTGCAGCAAGCGTTTCCTTTTTTTCAGCTTGAGCATCTTTAGTAATTTTCTCTGCCTCGGCAACAGCCTCATCAATTATCTGCTGATATTGCTTTTTAGCATCCAATATAATTGCATCTGCATGTTACGCCGCTCGCTCGGTTGTTTTTTTAGCTTCAGCCGTTGCATTTATTAATGTTTCTGCCAGAATTTCTTTAGTCGCTTCAATTTCACGCTTCTCCGACTCTCTTTCTACCAGAAGCTTTTCGATATAAGCAAGAACGCTGAGCTTATCGAAGCCGCCGAACCAAACGTCCTTATACTTAGGTGTTCCCACAACCATCGCCGTAGACCTCCACACTGAATAATAAATCAAAACTTGATGCCAAGATTATTTAGTTAAC
>CAYSTR010000524.1:0-2506 GCA_964433745.1 uncultured Oscillospiraceae bacterium
AAAGATAAACGCCGGGAAAGGTTAAGCAATAATCGATTAGTTCTTGTTTGGTCATGGTGCTGCTCTCCCTTTCGGTTAATCTGCTGTCAATACCTCCTGTACCCTGCCCACCTGCCCATCCGAAAGCATGACCTTTATGCCATGGGGGTGCGTTCTGCTTTTTGTGAGTACTTTTGAGACAATACCCTCGGTTAGTTTACCTGTTCTTTGGTCTGCTTTTAACACGATTTTTACACGGCTTCCTATTTCGATGCTCTGCCTGCTTTGTCCGTTCATATAGCGGTGTCTCCTATGTATTCAAATCGTTTTACCTGTGCACCATTTAGCTCCACAAGCTCATTCCACATGGAGAGCGGCCGCACCCAAATGCCGCCCTCTCCATAGAGTGCTTTATATACGACCATATCCTCTAAGGTCTCGGAGTGTTTAGCAATGTACAGTAGCTCATATTGACTGCCCTTAAAATTACGGTAAACACCTTTTTTCATGTGTGCTCCTCCAATCCCAAAAGCATCATTAGCTTTTGCTCAAATATTTTGTCATGCTCGGCGGTGCGTTTCGGATTACCTTTAAGCCTGCCGCCGCTCATGCGAATTTTCTTTGCAGTGTAGCGCCTATTTAACAGAGAAAGAATGTTGTTATCGTCGTAAATCAAACCGTCTTGACTGATGGGTATAGCACCGCGCGCAAGACACATAGCGGCAAGCCCATAATCCTGCGTTATGATGATATCGCCTTTTTCTATCATATTCACGAGTGCAAAATCCACACTGTCAGCGCCCTTAGAAACTGTTATTGTTTCTGCTCCGTCCTTCTCGAAAACGTGGGATGTATCGCATAGGATGATACATTTTATACCGCTTTGTTTTGTCAATCGGACGGCAATATCCACCACAGGACAGCCGTCTGCATCTATTAATATACGCATATTATACCTCCTGCACTCGTCCGACTTGACCGTCATCAAGTATCACCTTGATACCATGTGGGTGATAGTTGCTGTATTAAATTTCGACAATACCCTCGGTTAGCTTCCCGGTTTGGATACCATATCATTATTCTAACATATTTATATAGAAAATAAAAGTAGATTTTAATAATAGGGTACTAAGCTTGATACTACTGCGGTTTTATTGAACAGATTTAACAATTCTCATTGACAATTTATGCTTTTTAAGGCATAATATAAATTGTAGAAATATATCATTTTTACGATGATTAAGGGATTTTAAATGTAACTGCGAAGGTACTAAAATGGACGTAAGAAAATCTTCAACAGTCTCCTTTTCTGGTTACCGACCCTCAAAGCTACCGGGTGGCGGTGATGAAAATGCAGCTGACATAGCAACATTGAAAGCAGACCTGCACGATGCTATCGTGGAGGCAGTTTCTCGTGGTTTCGATACCTTTCTTGTGGGTATGGCTGAGGGCTTTGATATGTTTGCAGCAGAGGCTGCTCTTTCGCTAATAGTAGAAAATCCAATTATTAAGTTGATTGCTGTGAAGCCTTTTGAGGACGGTCGTGATCGTTCTGATAGATACACTTCAATTATTGAGAAAGCGGATTATATTGTAACACTGTCCGATGAGTATTCGCGCGGTAGCTATTATGTAAGAAACGAATATATGGTTGATAATTCAACTTTGCTTATTTGTTACTACGACGGCAGATATGGTGGCACAGAATATACGGTTGACTATGCTAAAAAGAAAGGCGTTCATGTTATAAATATTGCCCCTAAAGACTTAGATATTATCAGAACCTTTGACAACGTAACCGAGATTGTTCGTGACGATCTAGAAAGAACTATAAAGAAAGACAGCAAGCTATCCATCGCTGCTGCCTACTTTTCTATCTATGCCTATGAAGAATTGAAGCGTCGGCTTCGCAGCATCAAAGAGCTGCGTTTTGTATTCACTTCCCCTACTTTTACCACCGAAAAGTACCAAAATTTAAACGTGAGTTTTACATAACCGCGATTTGTTCTTCATTGGCAAGAATGTAAAGATTGATCTAATAGACATTGACTACAAATATTGGCGTAAGGAGCTTCAACAGGATGTGGAAGTCCTCGAACTCTTAACTCTCATAGTGGCAGACATTACGCCCGAACACGACAGTAAGATGCAATACCTATATGGTGTTATAAATGACAAAATAGAGCACCCAATCAATATAGATAACAAGAAGATCATTATCTTTACAGCCTTTGCGGATACGGCTACATATCTATACAAACATGTGAGTGGCTTTATGACAAAACATTCCAGCTTACAAGTTGATTCAACTACATTACCGGTTGCAGAACAGTTGGCGCGGCAAGAGGAATAGCAAAACTTGAGCGTGTAATTGAACAGCTTGAAGCAAAGGCGCGGAACGAGCGACAGCCAAAGAAAAAGTTTGAGATTGTGGGTAAGGTTGGGGAATTGAAAAGAAAGTTGGAGGGGTTGGGGTCTGTCAAGAGTTTTGTGCTAATGCCTAAGCAAGAAAAGACTTAACCCTGTC
>CAYSTR010000525.1:0-2506 GCA_964433745.1 uncultured Oscillospiraceae bacterium
CAAATTTATCTTTACCCCAAATGCACCATATCCCATTAGAAAAACTATCCTCCTAACTCACTACAAAGTAGCGTAAAATCAAGGTTTTATTGAAAAATACTCGGATAACTTTTCTTATTAGTATTTGCGCAATTATGGAAATGCAAGTCGCCAGAAGGTCATTTTAATGCCCATATCAACATTTTCACAGTAATACTTGCACTTGCTCACATAGATTAATCAATCTGTAGTCGAATAGTTATCCGAGAACTATTCACACTTTTTCTCAATATTGCTGCGTTTGATCGGAGTTAGGAGGATAACAAAACTTATGGGATATCCGGATTTATCCGAGTACTCGGATAATGCACCATCGGACATCTCACCAACTCCCTTCTATATCGGAATCACATCATCAAGGGTATACTCTCTTTTTGGTTTCTCCAGCCCTAGAAACTGCTTATGACATGCCATGAAGTCTAATAATTCACCGATAGTAGTCAGCCAGACCTCTTGCTCGGTAAAATGAAGCTGTACACGACCGAAATAGAGAAGTCTTGTAAAAACAGCCGCATCGTCTACTTCATCTGAGATGCGGCTTGAATGTTTGGGTCTGTATTCTCGCTCTCCACCGTGCGCCGTGAACCTTTAAACAAAGCTTCTTGCAAAGCCGATTTGTACTCCGCAAGCTCATACGGGGATGTGAGCAGCTCCACTTCTTCTTCGGAGAGAAGCGGAAGTGGCTTATCCTTATTCTGCAGATTGTTCACCATAATCCCTTGATTGGCGAGTAACGTAATCAAATAAATAATCTCATCTAGTGCCATCTCAAAATTGTCCGATTGCAAAAGCTTTTCTCCTAGATTAGACAATCCCCCATACCTCTTACTAATCTCCTTAACCGCACGCGTGGTTAATATGAGGTTGTACTCACACCCACCTATACAAATAACAGCAGCCCTATCGTTATCCATCATCCGTCATCCTCCTCCGGCTCAGCCGGTTCTTCCTCAATCCCCGCCTGTTCATTGAGCCAGCTTCGGGCGGCCTGTTCAGTAGGGAATATGGCCTCATCCTTCCACACCCCCTGTATATCGGTGAGGACTGTTCCCTCGATAGTAGGGGTCTGGAAGGTGATGCTGTCACCCTTTGTTTCCAACGATTCATTAGGTACTCCGAACTTAACCTTATGAAGCCAGATGGCGCGATAGTTACGAGCATTGTTTTTGATGGTAGTAGAATAAAAACCCACACCGACATATTTACCGCTATCGTCACCCCTGGCGGTGAGCTTTTTCCCGTTGCCGGTAGTAATGTCCGATAGCTTGTGCCCCAGGATCATCGACTGTACTTCATACGACAGATGATCCCCATTCAATGAAAGCTTGCCGGACTTAAACTCCTTGAGGTTCTCGACAATCCGATTGTCAGCATATAGATTGCCTTCATTTATTTCTATAGAAATATCCGCCTTTATTGCGTAGCTCATGACAATGCCGCCGGTATATGTGACGGATGAGTCTGTCTCTTCAATCGGGGCGCAGATCAAATATTGCAGTCCAATGGTTGCCATTTCATTCGCCTCCTTTTATCATGTACTCTTTTGCTAAATCTAAAACGAAGTGAAAATATCCGGCATCCTCCTCATGCCCGATATACCTGCGGTCAGTGATAACAAAATCCGCATCCAAAAGGATACGGACGATCTTGGTCTTCAGAGATATATAGTTGCTTTTAGTAAAAAGGGACAACCGCACCTCTTGTATTTCTGCATGAGGTCGATTGTCACCGAACAGAGAAAAACTCTCGGATAGAGGTATAAGCACAATATATTCATCAGGCGGTATTCCGCTGTAATATCCCGTCTGTATCGGTAATATGTCAGCAAGCAATGTTGTCAGCTCGGTTAATATATTCATGACATCTCACTCTCCAATACAGATTTCATCGCGGCAATACATGCGGATTTGGATGCGGACTTTGCCGGAGCCAGAAACGGCTTGGCGGGCTGACCGGATTTACCGTACTCCAGAATCATAGCAAGCTTCGCATTACTACCCCCATCCTGACGCGGTTCAGCGAAACCTACCTTAATATTGCTTTTCCCGTCACTATTTTGTTTTACAGGGGAAATCCCCAATGCGCCCAAAAGCTCGCCTGTGGAACGGCTTTCTTCTTTGGTGTTCTTACCTACCACCGACTGCAGATTTACTCTGACCTTGGAGAGCACCACTTCACCGCCCGCTTCCAGTGCCTTTGCCATTATTTCATCGGTACGGTCACCCAAACGGGAAAGCTGATTCATGAACTTATCGGGGAGTACTACCTCAGCCCGAGCCATCCGCGCACACCCCCAATATCTCAAGATACATACCCCGGTTACGGACATTCTCCACCGAGAATATATTGTACCGCTTACCATTACACACAATAATGTGTCTTGTTGTTATTTCCAGCCCAGGTATATAGCGTATACGGAACAGCGCGTTCACCGATGTGTTTTGTGCTAGGTTCACCCACTTCTCGG
>CAYSTR010000526.1:0-2504 GCA_964433745.1 uncultured Oscillospiraceae bacterium
CATCAGACATCTAATTCATCAATCAAGCCGTCAGAGTGGTGTTGCTGGAGCTCATCTGCGGCGGCCGTATCATCTCCGGCAAGCCTGTGCTTTCTTCATTAGGCCATTACAGTCACCTGGTGGGCCTGAGCCTCCCCGGAGAATATCTGTGCATCTGCCAGCAACTGCGATTTCAATCTGCTGACCTGCTGAGTGATCCTGATTAGTGTTCACATTATACGCATGCTGCCAAGCTTGTGCAGCCATTAGGAACATTGTTATCATAACTTAATGGGACAAAGATTAACAGTAGCATCATCCACTAATTTAATTCAACTCATTCATAAAGCATCATTTTGAGCAATTTGCTTCCCTCTGCTCTAATGCTTTGAGTGGTCCACTCATCATGTGAGCCAGTGATGCTAAACAGGTAAATTTGATGCCATAGCTCTTATTGATGTATTCCGTTATACCGGCGGCGCACTGCAAGAAACAGAGACCATTAAGGATAAGAAGGACGAGAGCGATAAGTTCATTGCAGAGGCAACTGTAAATGCTATCACAGGTCTTATCTCTATGGCAGAGTTTGACAAAAGAGTCGAGGAATACAAGACAAAGTACGGCTTCATAAGCGAAGAGTGGACAAAGCTTATGAACGAGAAAAAAGACTATCTGGCAATCATAGGTTGTAAAGAGGCTAGCAGATAACTATAATCTATCTTTATTTGCGCCGGGATTAATCTCCCGGTGCAAATTGAGGTAATGGCGGTATATTATTATGTTTAAGCCGTATTTTGGAAGGCGGCAGAATGGAGCAGCACATGACCGATATGCGTGAAGTCAAGCGTTCCCGGAGAAACAGAACCTTGAGTCTGTTATCGTTGCTGATACCCTCAATGGTATTGTTATTATTATTTTATTATCTGCCGCTGTACGGCCTTGTCATAAGCTTTCAAAAATACAGTCTCTTTCTTGGCATCTCAAAAAGTCCGTTTGTAGGGCTTGATAACTACATAAAATTCCTTTCCGATCCCACATTCTGGAATGTTTTATTAAATACGCTGACCATAAGCCTAGGAGATATAGTGTTCGGGTTTACCGCTCCTATTTTGTTCGCTATATTGGTTAACGAGGTCTCGGTTAAGCGTTTTAAGGTTGCTGTTCAAACTATTTCCTATCTTCCCAACTTTTTATCGTGGGTTATAGTAAGCGCTTTATTTGCTTTAATCTTCTCTCCTAATGCCACAGGTCTTGTAAATAGACTGGTTACAATGTTTGGTGCAGAGCCTTTAATGTTTTTATCCAACCCCAACTACTTTAAACCAATGGTTATTATTGCCGATATATGGAAAAATGTCGGATGGAGTGCCATACTATATTTTGCCACTATAGCGGGTATAGATCACAGCTTGTATGAAGCGGCATATATTGACGGCGCCGGACGGTTCAAGCAGACGCTCCACGTAACTCTTCCCGGAATGATATCTATTATCGCACTTCAATTCTTGCTAAAAATATCTACAATATTTAATGTAGGTTTCGATAGAATTTTCCTTATGTCAAACCCGGCTATTGGTTCAGCCGGTGATGTTATCAGTACATATATCTACCGTGTGGGTCTTACACAATCACAGTTCAGCTTAACAACAGCTATCGGCTTGGTTCAGAGTATCATAGGATTTACCATCCTTGTGACGGCCAACCGGGTATTCAAAAATCTCACCGGTTTGGGTCTTTACTAATAGAGAAAGGGGTATACCATGATATATAATTCACCTTCCCGCCGGGTATTTCAGATTTTGAACACAACATTTTTAATAATCTTTTCTTTAATGATTATACTGCCGTTTATAAATCTATTGGCTATATCATTCAGCGACTATGCGTCAAACTCAACACGCTCGGTTGTTTTTTTACCCAAAGGCTTTAATATAAGCGCGTATAAAAAAATATTAACCAATGCCACATTTCAATCGGCCTTTATCAATACAGTCTGGCTTACTGTAGTTATGACCTTTTTTACTATACTAAATTCGGTTTGTGCCGGTTATGCACTGGCAAGCAAGCATCTAAAGGGAGCGAAATCTTTACTTTTCTATTTCATAGTTCCAATGTATTTTTCAGGAGGAATGATTCCCACATACTTGATAGTTACAAAATATCTGGGATTATATAATTCGTTTCTTGCTTTAATTCTTCCGATTATTACAAACAGCTTCTATGTAATTATTTTCCGAAACAATATAGCCGGTATGCCGTATGACCTTATAGAATCCGCTGAGATTGACGGAGCAAACGAATATGTTAAGCTGTTTAAGATAGTACTGCCCATTCTCATTCCCACTGTAGCGGCATTTATTATAATCAATGCGGTCACAAACTGGAACACATGGTACAGCGTAATGCTTTATATTGATGACAAATCAAAATGGACACTACAATACTTTTTGCGAGATCTTTTAATGGCAGAGGCAAACACCGAAAAGCTTAATGCCGTTGCCGGTGCAATAGATTTTAAAACAGCT
>CAYSTR010000527.1:0-2493 GCA_964433745.1 uncultured Oscillospiraceae bacterium
CATCACGGTAATGGTGTGTATCGCCCGGGCGAATCGGGAGGCGATTCAGAAAGTATCCCGACACTAAATCTGCGGAGTGGGCAACCGCAGGGCGCAAGCGGCACTTGCGGTATGTCTAAATAATAAAAAGAGGAAGTGACGAGTTAAAGTAGTTAAACCGCCGTTATATCAGCATTTTCAGCCCTTGTTTCCAGCACAGTAATGGTTTTATACCTACCCCCCCAAAAGCCACAGCTAATTCGTCACATCGCAACCCAAAATTAAAGGAGGCCTGATTATCGAGAACAACAATTTAGGCAGTCAATCACACTTAAATTTGAGAGGAGTCGATACCATGAAGCAGCCGACAACAACAGCCGGGGCGAGGACACCTGAAATTATTCAGGTAGAGCCTGTAAAGATGCAGAAGCGTATCGGCTCAACCACCTACACGGTGAGCGTACATTTCAGCCAGAACAGTAAGGAAACCATGAACGATAAAATCCTGCGGCTTATAAAAAATGATACATCAGCACAAAAGGCGGTGGGACAATGAAAAATTTACAATTATCCACCACAATATTTAGGCAAAGGGCGCTGACAAAGCGCCCCGCCTATGGTATAATTAAGGTGCTACGAATGAGCCGGTTGCCGGAAAGAGGTTCAATATGAACACACGGCAGCCGGTAGACCCGGCAACAACTAAGATTACAGCCTTGTATGAAAGGCTTTCACAGGAGGACGAATCCTCCGGCGATTCCAATTCTATAAAAAATCAAAAATCCATGTTGGCGGATTATGCCGTCAAAAATGGCTTCACAAATATTGTCCACTTCACTGATGACGGATTTTCCGGTGGCAATTTTGACCGCCCCGGTTGGAAAAAGCTCATTGCCGAAATTGAAGCCGGAAACGTGGAAACGGTCATCTGCAAGGACATGAGCCGTGTCGGACGTGACTATTTGCAAGTGGGATTTTACACCGAAGTCTTATTCAGAGAAAAATGTGTCCGCTTTATCGCCATTGCCAACAGCATCGACAGCCAAAATCGTGAAAGCAGTGAATTTGCGCCGTTTCTAAACATCATGAGCGAGTGGTATATACGCGACTGCTCACGAAAAATAACTGCCGTTGTCCGTGCCAAAGCCAAAGAGGGACGGCGGCTCACCAATGTTTCCATCTATGGCTATCTCCACGACCCTAATGACAAAGAAAAGTGGATTATTGACCCCGAAGCCGCCGCTGTGGTGCGCCGAATGTTTCAGCTCACCATTGAGGGCGTGGGGCCGACTGCCATTGCCAGATTGTTCACCGAGGAGAAAATTGAGTGCCCTGCGTTCTACAAGTCTAAGCCGGAAAACGGCGGCTACACGCTGAAAAACAAGCCCAAAGAGCCATATGTTTGGGCACCAAGCTCCATCATAACCATGCTTCAAAAGCCCGAATATGCGGGGCATACGGTCAATTGTCGGACACGCAAAGATTCCTACAAGGATAAAAAAGGGCGCAAGATGCCGGTGTCGGAATGGTTGATTTTTGAGAATACCCACCCTGCTATCGTGGATGCGGAAACGTGGGGAACGGCTCAAAAGTGCCGGAAAACAGTCAAGCGTACCGACACGTTGGGCGAAGCTAATCCGCTGACAGGACTTATCTACTGCGCCGATTGCGGCGCACGTATGTACAACCACCGCAAAGCAGGCGGTACACGGTATGTCCATGCGAATGGCAAATCCTACAACCGCCCGCCCTCTGATATGTACACCTGTTCAACCAGCCACAATGCGCGAAGCCGATTCAAAGAAGCCTGTTCCCTGCATACAATACGCACATCCGTGGTGCGTGAGCTGTTACTTGAGGTAATCAAATCGGCAAGCGGCTTTGTAAGAGCAAACGAAGTGGAGTTTATCCGTCAAGTGCGTGAAGCATCTACTATCCGTCAGGAGGAAACAGCAAAGGCACATAAAAAGCGGCTTGCCAAAGATAAAAAACGCATTGGGGAACTGGATACCCTCATTCGTAAAATCTACGAGGATAAGGTATCCGGGTCTATCTCCGAAAAGCGATTTGAAATTCTATACAGCGGCTATGAGCAGGAGCAGACGGAGCTGGAGCAGTCGATTGCAATATTGCAAGCCGAGCTTGACAGCTTTGAAGCCGACAGCGTTAGGGCTGATAAATTCATTGAGATAGCAAGGAAATACACAGACTTCACCGAACTGACCACGCCCATGATTAATGAGTTTGTTGATAAGATTGTCGTCCATGAAGCCGATACATTAACCGGTGAACGGCAGCAGCAAGTGGAGATTTATCTCAACTTCATCGGCAAGTGGGAAGCGATGGCAGACATGACCCCGGAGGAACTGGCAGAGGAAGCCAAGAAAAATCGGCGGCGGGTAACACAGCGCAAGTACGAAGCGAAACGGCGTAAGGAGTACAAGGAGCGGCAAGCGGCAGAGCAACTGCAAGCGGTCATATAAGCAAATATTACAAAGGGCAGCCTGTTGACAC
>CAYSTR010000528.1:0-2485 GCA_964433745.1 uncultured Oscillospiraceae bacterium
CGTCATCGCCGGCGCCATGGTCAAGGAGAAGATCTCCCTTGCCGCGTCCGTCTTTAGCCAGTTGTAAAGGATGCGGGCGGGGCTGTCGTCGGGGACATCCTTTTTTATGACGATAGAGAAGTCATTTATAAACGGATATGTACCGCTCTTTATGGATTCGTTTGACGGAGCAACACCGTCCACCGATATAAGCTTAATGTTGGGTGCTTCGTACATGAGGCTGGCGTAGTAGAACACCGAGTACCCAATAGCACCGCCCGAACCGTCATACGCCGACACGCTGTCGATTAATCCCCCCATACCCGCCGGGATAAGCTCACTGGGCGGTGTCATGGGGGTTATGTCTTTCATAAGAAGCTTTAGAAATAGTGTCTGACTGCCGCTCTCCAGATTGCGCTGGAATGCCGCTATCTCACCGGGATTACCGCCTACATCCTTCCAGTCGGTCACCTTGCCTGTGTAGATATCAATAAGCTGTGCCGTCGTGAGATTATCCACTTTATTGTTCTCGTTAACAAGAAAAACAAGCGCATCCCGGCCAAACGGGGTAATCTCGTACTCTATGTTCGCATCATCAATCTCTTTCTTAACATTCTCCGGTGCTTCATATACAATGAGCAGCTCGGCGTTTCCATAGGCAAAGTTACGCCACACCTGACCTGTACCGCCGCTTATGCTCATGAGGGTCTCGGCTTCCTCTTCTGATACGCCGTAAACGCGGCTGTATAGCTCCCTAATGAACGGTATGTTGGCGGTCGAGCCGTCTATCTTCGGGAAGTTGTCGGGATTTAATCCCTCAATGTAGACCGGACAGGGCGGCTGTTCGTCCTTAGAGGACACCACCACCGAGGTAGCAGACGAGCTTTTCTCCTGTGAGGAGGGCTTTTCAGAGGAGGACGAGGATGTCCCGCAGGCTGTAGCCATTATAAGCAGCATCAAGCACAGGATGACTGTAATTGTTCTTTTCATAATGTAAAATCCTTTCATACGCTAATCCATATTAAGTGACGAGAACATGGATTTCTTGACAATCCAGTTTCCGTTCCAATCCATAAGCCCCATATTAAAGCCCAGCCTTAGAGCTATGCGGTTCTGTCCGGTTGTAAAAACAGCGTTTACATTTCTTATCAAGACATTGCCGTCCTGATCCAGAATATCCGTACGCCAGCTCTTATCCTGTCCGTAGCGGGCGGAAAACAGCGGATATGTCGTATATTTACCGTTCACCCAATCGTTTAGCTGGTCTATATATTCATATGTGCCATCCGGTATAATGACCTCCAGATTCTCACCCAACAATCCATATGAATATTTATCTTCTACCCTAGTGTCATAGGAATACAGCCCATCCCTTATCCAGCGGACAAATTGAATACCCGGAATCTTGCGGGTGGCAGTCTCCTTACCGGAACGATCAAGGAGTACCGCCTCTCCGTCACGGCTGCCCACAAAGGTCTCGGACGGCTTTTTAGGGGTATCAATCATGTTAAACCCCGCCAGATAATAAAACCCCTCGGCAAGAACCGTTCTGTCCGCTGTCATTAGCGAGTAATTGTTTGAAAACTTCTCATTTCCTCCGTAATTTGAGATAATTATTAACTCACCGTCAAAATATTCGGGATTTTCACCCGGTTCTAGTGTAACCTTAACCTCTCCGTCCGGTACAGACACTAAAAGCCGCTTATCATTTTCCAGATAGCATAGCATGTATCCGTCCAGTGTGCTGCTGGAAATGCTTATACCGGGATATGTAAATAATGGATTAAGCTCCAGATCAAACAGTGTCGTCTCTATCCGCTCTGATCGGTCGGGTGTCATCTTTTCAAAAATTATGTAGTCTCCGGCGCGGTATCCCACACTGTATTCTGATAGCTCCGGCAGCTCCCGGACAAGAGTACCGTCCGCTTCTACTATTGCCATAGGCACACCATAAAAGCCCGACAGCAGAACATTTCCGTCTAAGCTTGTAAGCGAAAACACCCCATCATACAACGTCTCCCCGGTTTCCGTGTTTATAAGCCCGCTTTTTATCGGGTTGTTCCGGTCGATAGCTGTGAACATAGGGGCGCTCTCCGTCCTCACGACAAAATTCCCGAAGCCCTGCGGGTAGTATACCTTATCCCGCTTATAAACAAGCTCACCGTCAAGAGAAAAAAGCTCCGAGACCGTTTGTGCGTCGGAATACCCATATTCGTCAGGCTTACCCACCGGCTCATATCCGTTTATTACATAGAAAGCAGGCTCGCCGGTCAAGACATCCATAACAGGCTGTCTGCCGGTTGGAATCTCGTTTCCGTTCTCGTCAAAACACAATTTCTCGCCCATATTCAACCATATGCTGTATTCCTTTTGTTCGGGCGGCAGACTGCTGTAATCCATTACAGCTTTAAGCTCCCCGACTGATGCAACCTCCACCGACTTGTTGTCATACAGTCCCGCGGTGAAGTCGGAGGAATCAGTGACGGTCTCCTCCCCGCCTATGGTG
>CAYSTR010000529.1:0-2484 GCA_964433745.1 uncultured Oscillospiraceae bacterium
ATGCGCTCGATTATAAGAGATAAGGGATACTCTTACTTTATTAATGAGACCTTGGGACTTTGCTGCTGCCCTGTTCTTGCAAATAAGCTCATTTCGCTCTATGAGATAAAAAACTAAGGAGGATATCATGAAGCCTGTTAAGATAGTTGAGAAGCCCTGGGGACGCGAGATCTGGATTGCCCATACCGACGACTATGCTTTAAAGATAATCGAATTTAATAAGGGCAGCCGCTCTAGTCTGCAATATCACAACATAAAGTCCGAGCATATCTATATAGACAGCGGAATCCTCAAAGCGTGGGAGGAAAAGGACGGAGCACTTGTCACGAGTGAATACGGTGCGGGTGAGGTCATACATAATCCGGCGGGGAAAAAGCACAGGATAGAGGCGGTAACCGATGTACGGCTTATCGAGGTATCCACACCGGAGCTTGACGATGTTATACGGGTTGAGGACGATTATGGACGCTAAAGCATCATACAGAGAGCTTTTTATACAAGCAGTCAAACGAAAACGCTCCGATTACATTCCCTTTGACTTTGATTTGTGTCCTTCCCTCTACTACACCTTTAAAGAGCGTACAGGGCACGATAACTATAAGGATTACTTTAACATGCCGCTTAGGTTCTGCTATGTACCCTGCAATATAAGCGCAGACCAAAATAATCATTTCTCCCGGTACTATGATAACCCCGACTCGGCAGTGAGCTACAGCGAATGGGGAATCGGCATAAGACAGGGCAGTGTCGCTCACTTTGTCGAGATGCTCCACCCCATGCAAAACCTCACGACAACAGACGATCTGCGGAACTATCCATACCCCCGCACGGACAAGGACTACAACTGGGATGTACTGCCCCCGCGTATAAAAAAGCTCAAAGAGAGCGACGCGGTAGTATTTGCCTCCATGGGAGCTACAATATTTGAGCTTTCTTGGGTACTTCGCAGCATGGAGGAGCTGCTCATAGACATGCTGGAACGCCCCCATATGGCAAATACACTACTGGATATTGTACTAGAGAAAAAGCTAGAATTTTTGGAGCGGTATATAAGCGCCGGTGTGGACGGTATACAGCTCGGAGATGATGTGGGCGCACAGCAAAACATGATACTAAGCCCCTCAATGTGGCGGGAGTACCTAAAGCCGCGACTTAAAAAGATCATAACCCGGGCAAAGGAGCAAAACCCCGATATACTAATCGAGTATCACAGTGACGGGAACATCGAGCCTATAATTCCGGAGCTTATTGAAGTCGGGGTGGAGATACTAAACCCTGTTCAGCCGGAATGTATGAATCCGGAAGAGATAAAAAGACTGTATGGTGACAGGCTCTCGTTTCGCGGCTGTATAGGTACACAGACCGTCATGCCCTTCGGGACGCCTGACGAGGTAAAAAAAACCTGCGAAAAACTTATTGAAACGGTAGGCGCGGGAGGAGGACTTATACTCTCCCCCAGTCATGTACTGGAGCCGGAGGTACCTTGGGAGAATATCGAAGCATTTATCGAGACCGTCAGGTCGTTTAATATAAGGGGAGGATTCTAGTTGGATAGTATTAAACCGAAACCTCTTTTGTTTAAGCCGGATTTGGAGGAGGCAGTCTCACGCTGGGATGCCTACTATGCCGGTGATATCATAAAACGCCCGGTCATATGTGTGACCGCCCGGAAAAAGGGCTCTGAAGGCTATGAAATGTTAGGCAGCAGCTATTACGATCAGCTGCACACCGACATAAACACACTGCTTGACCGAGCACTGTCGGATGCATCCCACACCTACTACGGCGGTGAGTTGATACCGGCATATTATCCCAGCCTAGGGCCGGATGAGGTGGCGTGCTACTGTGGGGCAAAGCTCGAATTTCAAGAGGGGTCATGGTATACAAACTGGTGCGTACCGTTTGTGGAGGACTGGGAAACCACCCCGCCGCTTGAGATTAAGGATGACAACCCCTATTGGCAGAGAATACTTTCAATATATCAGAAGAGTGCCGAGCGTTTAGACGGAAAGATGCTGCTTTATCATGTCGATCTGCACACCAACATGGATCTTCTGGCGGCGGTGCGCGGTACACAGAACCTGTGCATGGATTTGTTCGATTGCCCAGAGCTTATTGAAAAAGCCATGCAGCAGTCGAGAGCGCTTTTTCCCAAGCTCTGGCACACCATTGCCAAAGCGGGTAAAATGGACGAGAACGGCTACTGGTTCGGTGCGTACGGTAAAAAAGGTATGGCGATACTGCAATGTGATTTCGGCGCAGTCATAAGCCCGGAGGATTTTTCCCGTTATGTCATTCCCGCACTGGAAGAGGAAGCGGAGCAAGTTGACAGGGTGATTTATCATTGGGACGGTCCTGAGACATTAAGACATAAAAAGGCACTGGTCGCCTGTCCTAAGATTCACACGCTTGCGTATGTACCGCTGCCGTCCGAGGGCGGTCATGTGAAACTTATTCCGCTTCTGCGCGAGCTGCAAGACCTTG
>CAYSTR010000530.1:0-2484 GCA_964433745.1 uncultured Oscillospiraceae bacterium
GATAGCAAGCACACTGGCTCAAAAGTATGATGTTGTCGTTACTAATCCCCCATATATGGGCGGTAGCGGTATGGGCGCAAAGCTGTCGGAGTATGTGAAGAAGCATTTTGCTGATAGCAAGAGTGACTTGTTTGCCGTGTTTATTGAGAAATGTGGTGGGATGCTCAAAGCAAACGGCTATCAAGCGATGATTACCCAACACGCTTGGATGTTTTTATCAAGCTATGAGAAACTACGTGAAAAGCTGCTGCGCAGAGATATTATCAACATGGCACACCTTGGCGCAAGAGCCTTTGAGGAAATCGGCGGCGAAGTTGTGCAGACCACGGCTTTTGTAATGCGGAGCAGCGACGTGGCTGGTTACGAGGCTTCTTTCGTGCGCCTTGTGGATTATAATAGTCAACAGGCAAAGGAAACAGCTTTTTTAAGCGGCGGTGATAGGCATACGGCGGTGAAAGAGCATTTTGAGAAGATACCGAGTGTGCCTATTGTATATTGGCTTAGCCAAAAAGCGTTAAGTGCTTTTGAAAACACTAAATTTTTAGGAAATATTGCTGCTCCAAGAGCTGGTCTTGCAACTGGAGATAACACGAAATTTCAAAGATTATGGTTTGAAATTAACGTACTAACGATTGGCTTTAATTATTCGGATACATCGGAAACAGCAAACGGTAAACACAAGTGGTTTCCTTGTAATAGTGGTGGTGATTTTAGGAAGTGGTCAACAAATGATGAATATGTTGTAAATTGGGAAAATGACGGTTATGCTTTGAAAAATTTCAAGAATAGTGCAGGTAAACTCGCTTCAAGACCACAAAATACTCAATATTATTTTAAGAAAGGAATAACTTGGAACAAACTTAGTTCATCAAAATTTGCAGTAAAGATAAAAACAAAAGGCTATATATATGATGACACCAGCCGTTCAGCATTTATTTTAGATGAACATAATTTATTATACTTAGCAGGGTTTTTATGTTCGTCTGTCACTTTTGAATACTTAAAAGCCTTAAACCCAACAATGAGTTTCACAAATGGGGATTTGGAAAAATTGCCTTTTATTTTAGATGAAAGTAAAAAGATACGCATCGACATGCTTGTCGCACAAAACATAGCCATTTCCAAAACCGATTGGGACAGTTTTGAAGCAAGTTGGGATTTCAAACGACACCCACTTTTGTAGATAGCTTGCCTATACTTGGCACAATTACATTGGCTGGACTTTCTGTGAAACTCTCTAATAAGCTCAAAAACGGTTTTGAAATGGCTATTGAGTTAAAGGGGGAATGTCTTATGGCATTTGTAGTAGCAGTGACGTATTGTCTGGCGGGTGCGGGCGTTTGCGGGGGTTGCAACAGCAATTAGAACGCTAATGTGATTGTGCTTTACAATATAGGGACGAACGCCTTGAGGTTCAAATCCTCAAACCCCCGCCGATAAAAAACAAAAGGAGGAATACTCGCGATTATTAAAAATGTGGAAATCGAGTGGATTAAAGGCGAACACGGATATAAACAGGGTGTAAGAAAAGGCAACTATGCTCACAAAGAAGGGAGTAACTGGTATAACGGATATGGCGGTGTCCATATGAATACGGATATGGAACTGAACCTTTTAGGAGTAGATGGTAGTGGTGTTCGTCACACTTTTGACCTTAAAGGATATTTTGTTCTTGCTCTCGGCAGAAAAAAGATGACAGATAGCTTATATCTGATGATTGAGAAATGTTTGCCACTTGAAATTGAGATAGATGATTCAACGGGACAAATAACGTCTTCCTGTATGGCTGTAATTGTTGACAATTACAACAAGATAAAATAGCAAGAGGTGTATATATGGCAAACCTAATATCAGATAAATATAATCGTTGGCAAAACGAGTGTGATACTCGCTTCGCAACCCTCAAAGCTAACGAAGAAGAACTAAACCGTATTTTCATTGAAATATATGGTTTACAAGATGAGCTAACACCTGAAGTTGAGGACAAGGACGTAACAATCCGCAAGGCTGATTTACAACGTGACATCAAGAGCTTTATTTCCTATGCTGTGGGTTGTATCTTTGGGCGGTATTCTCTTGATGTGGACGGTCTTGCTTATGCTGGAGGTACTTGGGACAAGAGCAAATATAAAACTTTTATACCCGATGAAAACAACATTCTCCCCATCACCCACAATGAGTATTTTGACGATGACATCGTAGCGCGGTTTGTGGAGTTTGTTAAGGTTGTATACGGTGAGGAAACCTTGGGCGAAAATCTTGAATTTATCGCTAATGCGCTGTATCCAACCGGCAGCGGTACGGCAAGAGAACGTATTCGGCGGTATTTCCTAAACGACTTCTACAAAGACCATGTGAAAACCTATCAAAAAAAGCCGATTTACTGGCAGTTTGATAGCGGTAAACAAGGCGGCTTTAAGTGCCTGATCTATCTGCACCGCTATGACAAATACACCGCGGCGCGTGTGCGGACAGACTATCTGC
>CAYSTR010000531.1:0-2479 GCA_964433745.1 uncultured Oscillospiraceae bacterium
GTTGTACCCGAATTGATTTTTGCGTTGTTAACGGCAACACATCCTGATAATGTGAAACAAATTATGAGAAACCCTATTATTGTTTTGGTTTTCATTGCTGTATGCCTCCATTCTTACTTTGAAAAACGATTCTAAGAGGAATATAACTGTATTCAATATCAAACTGAACTGCTTTTGTTTCCCATTTATTTTTAAGCTGTTCAATCTCTTTATGAATAACTGTATCCATCACATTTTTATTTCGGAAATCTAACTCTGTGGTGTTCTTACTTTGGAAAAATGATTGTAAATCGTTCATAATGCCTTGTATCATTTTATCATGTTCACCTACTGTAAGTTGGGTATCATCTAAAATGGTACGAGTGATTAAATATTCAAAAGCGCCGCCATCATATTGTGCGGAATATTTGGATTTTAAACCATCTCCAAAGCTTGTTTCTTGAAATAGAGTAGGCATAAGCGTATTGCAGTAGAATGATGCCATTTTATTTGTATATCTCATTTTCAAAAAATCTTTATCTTCCCACATGCGTTTAAACAAAAGGTTATGGTATCCTTCATTTTGGTTAATTGCTGTAAGAATCTTCTCTTTGTATTCAGCAATTGACATATTTTGATACCCGTCAAACTGGAAAGAACGCAATATCGCATATTCCTCTGCCGTATATGCCGTACTTGGGATTGCATCCGATAAATCGTTGCTTTTTGCTACTGCTGATGTGGCAAACACTGTTGTTATGCCAGCTACCATAGTAATTGCAATAAACACCGCTATAATTGAGGTTTTCTTAATTTTCATTATGGCTATAATCCTTTCCTCAATAGCATTTTTACTAAAACTATTATAGTAAGGTGTAAAAGCACTTTTTCTTTCTTCCATACTGACTAAAATGCTGGCATATATGGATTTTATAGTTTCACCAAATGAGCGCACCACAGCTTCATCGCATGACAACTCAATGTCACGATTCGATAGAATATACATAGCCCATACCAGCGGGTTAAACCAATGGATACATAAGGCAGCAGTTAAGAATAATTTTGTTGCCGTATCAAAACGCTTTATGTGCACAAATTCATGCTCAAGGATATACTTCAATTGACTTTCGTCTGTCCAATCTGTCTTCTGGGGAACAAGAATAACAGGTCGAAAAACACCGTAGGTCAAAGGTGAGGAAATACGGTTTGATTGTCGAATGCTTATAGTTCGCACAATTTTGTGCTCGGCTAACCAAGCGGAAACAAAATTGTTTTTAACGACAATAGACGTTTGAAATTCCTTATAGCACTTAATATAGGAAATTACAAAATACAAGGCAAACACTATAATGCCAGCCATCCATATAATTGCCCATATCAACGGGAGGTTTTGTATTACAGACGGTTGTGTTATTGTATTGCCACCTGTTGATATTTGTATAGGTAAAGTAATCGGGGATACATTCGCTGCTGGGGTTTCCATCATTGTATACGCTGCTATCTTGTTGTTACTGATAATCGAATACACACTAAAAGGCGACGAAAGCGAAAACGGTAGCAGCAATCGTAACAAGGCAACGGCCCATAAAACTAAAAATGTTTTTTTAGGCAGCTTATTGATTGCTAAAGCTCGTATTACAATTATAACTAAAATCAATATAGAAGCAGAAAAACTCATTTGCAAAATATTCAATCTATTCACCTCACTCCAAGTCGCCTATTATCTGTTTAAGGTTATCAATTTGTTCGGCAGAAAGATTTTTCCTACCTAATAGGGATGAAAACAGTTTGTCAGATGAACCATCAAATATTTTATTAATTAACTCGTTGGTCTCTTGCTCTTGCACTTGCGCTTTGGGAATAAGAGAATGACACAAAAAATTTGGTTCTTGGCGTTTAATGGCACCCTTTTTTATACAACGCTTAATAAGGGTATAGGTTGTATTGACATTCCAACCGATATCGTTTCTTAAAATATCAGCAATATATTTTGCTGTACAATCTCCATCACGCCAAAGAATGTCCATTACCTTTAACTCAGAATCATGCAACTTAATATTCTCCATTGGAAACTCCTTTCACATTATAAGACTATGGTAGTATCATGCTTATATACTACCATAGTCTTATAAGATTGTCAATACTACTGCAGTAGTATTTTTTGTTAACCATAATTATAGAAACAAAATCACCTATCTATATAAGACCATACTCATGTATCAAAAACATAATTTATATTCCTTTACAGTAGTACGCTCAATCATCAGTGGGGGGCAGTGCCTTTTAGCAATAGTATATTCTGATTGTTTATCTGACTCCTTGATAACTGATATATTTAGCTGTTGGACATTGATGATGCTTTCTTTCTTGCACTTGGGGCAAAAAAAGGGAAGTTTCTAATAAAAACATGGCATGGATATATTCAATGTTTAACCATTAAAGCAACAATTATTTAAAAGAAGAGCCGATAATTATGATTGCTTCACAAATTATCGGCTCT
>CAYSTR010000532.1:0-2476 GCA_964433745.1 uncultured Oscillospiraceae bacterium
TGTGCCGTATGTAGTAGGGTTCTTGCCTACGATGCTCCCGATTGCTTGCGGACAGCCAAGCTTTACCTATTCCGCCGACAAAATGCTCGCACATATGAAGAATGAGGATGGTACTGTGCTTGTCGCAAAGCTTAATATAATGAGGATTTTTATAGTACTTAAACAACACCCCTTTATGGCTTTATTATACCATATCCGAGGTGTTTTACAAGCTTTTTATCCCTTTTTGTCGACAGTCTGAGGTGAACGAAAATGTTCACCTGTAATTTTTTCCATATTAGTAATTCACTGTTTACTTATTAATCAAATGGTAGTATAATTATATAATGCAAATAGCTCTTGTAAGAATATTTATTTATTGTTAGGTTTTGGCGTGTTAATCAATGTTTTTATGTGGAAACCATGCAAATAATTGCAAACTACAATTGCTTATATAATGTCAATAAATTGGTATAATTTTAATCATAATTAGGTGCAAAGCCACTTAGCAAAAAATTCTTAGGAGGACTTCCAATATGCCCGATAAATTCATCTTGAAATCTGACTATATTCCCACCGGCGACCAGCCGGCAGCGATTGCGAAATTAGTAGACGGACTAAACCGAGGAGAGCGTGAGCAGACGCTTTTAGGGGTCACCGGTTCGGGCAAGACCTTCACCATGGCGAACATTATCGCACAGGTAAATCGCCCCACTTTAATCCTCGCTCACAACAAGACCTTGGCGGCGCAGCTGTGCTCCGAGTTCAAGGAGTTTTTCCCGGAAAACGCAGTGGAGTATTTTGTGTCATATTACGACTATTACCAGCCTGAAGCATACATTCCGGGGACAGACACCTATATTGAAAAGGACTCATCCATAAATGACGAGATAGATAAGCTTCGCCACTCGGCTACGGCTTCACTGTCCGAACGAAACGATGTTATTATTGTCGCGAGTGTATCCTGTATCTATACCTTGGGTGATCCCATAGACTATAAAAATATGATTGTTTCCCTGCGGACAGGCATGGATAAATCACGGGATGAGCTTATAAAGAAGCTTGTCTCTATACAATATGAGCGCAACGACATTAACTTTGTGCGTAATAAGTTTAGGGTGCGCGGGGATGTTGTCGAGATATTCCCGGCGTATTCGGGTGATACGGCTATTCGTGTAGAGTTTTTCGGTGACACGATTGACAGAATAAGTGAGATAAATACCCTCACAGGCGAGGTCAAGGGACTAATGACCCATGTTGCCATTTATCCGGCGTCTCATTACATTGTTCCGCATGAGAGGCTCATGAGCGCTATTGATAATATTACTAAAGAGCTAGATGAAAGAGTGAAGTTCTTTAGGGACAATGGTCAGCTTTTAGAGGCACAGAGGATTGCACAGCGCACCAACTATGATATGGAGATGCTAAGAGAGATAGGCTTTTGTAAGGGGATAGAGAACTATTCCCGCGTTATATCGGGGCGGGAAGCCGGTTCTGAGCCATATACACTGTTTGATTATTTCCCAAAGGATTATCTATTGTTAGTGGATGAGTCTCATGTTATGCTGCCGCAGGTTCGCGGAATGTTTGCCGGAGACTATGCCCGCAAGAAGATGCTGGTGGATTACGGTTTTCGTCTACCGTCTGCTTTTGATAACAGACCGCTTCAGTTTGACGAGTTTTATAAGCGTATAAATCAAGTTATATTTGTCAGTGCGACACCGGGAGAGTTTGAAAAGAGCAAATCTGCTCAGATTGCAGAACAGGTTATTCGTCCTACAGGGCTTATTGATCCGCTGATTACGGTAAAACCTGTGGAGGGGCAGATAGACGATTTATTGAGTGAAATAAACATACGCACCGAAAAAGGGGAGCGTGTACTGGTTACGACGCTCACTAAGCGTATGGCAGAGGATTTAACAGAGTATCTCTCACGTATGGGGGTACTGGTAAAGTATATGCACTATGACGTGGAGACTATTGAGCGCATGGAGCTTATTCGTGATTTAAGAGCGGGAGCTTATCATGTTCTTGTGGGCATAAACCTTTTGCGTGAGGGGCTTGATCTGCCGGAGGTTTCGCTGGTGGCGATTCTGGATGCGGACAAGGAGGGTTTTCTTAGAAGTGAGACCTCACTGGTTCAGACGATTGGACGTGCTGCCCGGCATGAAAACGGACAGGTTATCATGTATGCCGACCAGGTGACACGGTCGATGGAGAACGCTATTCGTGAAACCGAAAGAAGACGTACCATCCAGACGGAATATAACAAGAAGCATGGCATTACTCCGAGGTCTGTAAGCAAGAAGATTCATGAAATTTTAGAGATATCGAAACGTGAGGACACTAAAGCTGCAACCGGAAAGCAGATGAACCGCCGCGAACGTGAGGAACTCATCTCCAAGCTGACACAGGAGATGAAAGCAGCCGCAAAGCTTCTTGAGTTCGAGCACGCGGCTTATCTGCGCGATAAGATTGAGGAGCTAAGCAAAGGAGG
>CAYSTR010000533.1:0-2475 GCA_964433745.1 uncultured Oscillospiraceae bacterium
CCTCCGGGTGCTCTTCGTCCCCCGCTATGACTACGGTATAGCCTTTCTCCGAATGCTCTCTTATTATATCGCCTATCTTCTTCACATACGGGCAGGTAGCATCCTCTATCCTCACACCTCGCTGCCTAAGCCGATGGTACACATCAGCACCCACACCATGGGAACGTATAACCACCGTCTGCCCCGGTGACAGTGAGTCTATATCCTCGCACACCCGCGCACCGCGCTTCTCAAGCTCCCCCACCAATGTGCGGTTGTGGATGATGGGCCCTAGTGTGACCACCTCACCCTCAATGAGAAGCTTATTGACCATCTCGACAGCGCGGCTCACTCCAAAGCAAAAACCCGCCGTCTTAGCCAGAATTATCTTCAATTAGATACACCCAATTCCTTAGCTATACCGTCCATAATCACCTTGGACACTATGCGTATGCTCCGCGGATTAGAAGTGTCATACCCCAAATCCTCGTTCTTTATAATCCTGCCGTACCGTATAGTCACCCGCCTGAATATGCGGGGAGTGCCCTTAAATATGACGGCAGCAGGCAGAACGTCACACCCTGTATTCACCGCCAGAAACGCCGCCCCCGATTTAGGGCGCATAAGCTCCCCTGTCTTGGAGCGCGTCCCCTCAGGGAACATGACCATAACTCCGCCTCCGGACAGAATCTCCTTGGCGGTATCTATAGCCTCATTGTCTCCGCTCCCACGTTTTATGGGAAACGCTCCCACCGAACGCAGTACGAGTGCAACGACTGGGTTGTGAAACAGCTCCTCCTTTGCCATGAAGCGAAGAGGTCCTTTAATATAACTTCCGATAAACACCGGGTCGTAGTTGGTCACATGGTTTGAACACACGAGAAACCCTTTATCGGCGGGGATGTTCTCCCTGCCCTCCACCTTAACTCTATAAAAAAGCGGTGTGACAATGTATCGCATGACATCTCTAGCGAAAAAGTAAAACCACATGCGTTGTCCCGCTCCTCTCCCTTTATAACTAATATTTCCATAATAGCATAATTTTATTATTTTGTAAAGGGGGTGATTTTCAAAAAAACAAGGAGCGATTACTATCACTCCTTGTACAAACAACTAGGCAGAACGAATTTTCCCTTAATCCTGCTCCCCGCTCATGAGCGCTTCCTCCTGGCTTCTTATCGTAAGCGCATCGATAAGCTCATCCAAATCGCCGTTCATTATCTCATTTATACGGTACAGCGTCAGCCCTATGCGGTGGTCGGTGACGCGCCCCTGGGGGAAGTTGTAGGTGCGTATACGCTCCGAACGGTCGCCTGTGCCCACCTGGCTGCGGCGTTCGCTGGCTATCTTCTCGTTTTGCTTCTGCTGCTCTAGTTCAAACAGCTTTGTGCGCAGAATCTTCATGGCGCGGTCGCGGTTTTTAAACTGGCTGCGCTCGTCTTGACACTCCACCACAAGCCCGCTGGGTACGTGCGTTATACGTATGGCCGACTCGGTCTTGTTTACGTGCTGACCGCCTGCTCCGCCGGAACGATAGGTATCTATCTGCAAATCCTTTTCGTTTATCTCAATCTCCACATCCTCCGCTTCGGGAAGCACCGCTACGGTGACGGTGGAGGTATGAATACGCCCGCCCGATTCTGTCTCGGGAACTCGCTGAACGCGGTGTACCCCCGACTCAAACTTGAGCCTTGCGTACGCCCCGTCACCCACTATCTCGAAGCTGACCTCTTTTATGCCGCCCAGCTCTGTCTCATTGAGCGACAGTATATCCGACTTGAAGCCGTGAGATTCCGCAAACATCGAGTACATGCGGTAGAGCGAATTGGCAAACAGCGCCGCCTCGTCCCCGCCTGCACCGCCCCTTATCTCGACAATTACACTGCGGTCATCGTTCTCGTCCTTGGGAAGCAATAAAATCTTCAGCTCTTCACTGGCCTTAGCCAAAAGCTCCCGGTTTTCGTTGTACTCGGCCTCGACTAGCTCCTTGAACTCACGGTCTAAGCCGCCGCCGTCCAAAAGCGCCTTGGCTTCCTCTTGGCCGTCCTTGGCCTTCTTGTACTCCTGGTATTTCTCCACAATAGGCGTGACGGATTTGTGCTCCTTCATCAGAGAACGGTAGACAGCCATGTCCGACATGACATCGGGTGAGGATAGCCGCTCGTTTATCTCCTCGTAACGCTTTAGAATGACCTCTAATCTGTCAAACATAATTATTCCCCTTATCTTTTTCTGTTGTCCGCTCCACACTCTTGATATTCTTTTCGAGCTTCACCCGCGGCGACATTAAGGAATGTCCGCACGAGAGACACTCCAGTCTAAAATCCATCCCCACCCTTAGCACTACAAAGCGGTTTCCACCGCAGGGATGGTTCTTTTTCATTGTCAGTATATCGTTTATCTTTATATCCATAAATGTATCACCATCTAGCACAAAAAACTCCCTACACAATAGTAGGGAGTACCGGCAGACCGCTTAAATCTGCTGTAACTTTA
>CAYSTR010000534.1:0-2470 GCA_964433745.1 uncultured Oscillospiraceae bacterium
CATGAGCAGCTTTAAGGAGAAGGTGACCTCACTGCTTCAAAATAGTAATGATCTATCTGAATTTTTGGAGAAAGCTAACACGCTTATGCAAGATGAACAAGGGGAGGGTTTACAAAACCGATTTTTAACCTTTTATTGCGATAATCAGCTATTTGCGCTCCCCATCACAGTGGTTGTACAAATAATAGGTATGCAGGAGATTACCGAAATACCCGAATCTCCGCCATATGCAAAGGGTATCATCAACCTTCGCGGAAGCATCATTCCGGTAATAGATACTCGTTTAAGGTTTAAAAGACCGGAAAAAACCTATAACGAGAGAACCTGCACTATTATTGTGACCGTGGGTGAAGCCACAGTTGGGTTGATTGTGGACGAGGTGGACGAGGTTGTGGGTATTGAAGCCGATTCTATAATAAATCAACCCAAGCTGTCGGGGGATTATACCAATGCTTATGTTACAGGTATTGCAAACCTGCAAAAGGGTGTCACACTTGTTTTGAATGCGGAGAAACTGATTAACGCTGAGGAGCTTGAAGCGCTGGTCTGTAACATTTGATGAAATAGTTAGTATTTTCGTTTTATCGGCAATGGGAGGTAAATCTAATGTCAAAACAGCTTTATACCATAATGCTAGGAAAGCATCTAGATTATAAAACTCGTTTATTTCACGCGCTGTGTTTAATCGGGTTTTTGTTGGCGATTATTATGTCGCTTATCTATATCCTGTTAGGGTTTCCTCCCAGCTTTTTTCTGCCTACAATAATTGCAAGCTTGTTGCCGCTTGCCGCGCTTATATTATCGGTAAAATCAAGACATAGCCGCCTGGTGAGATATACATTTTCTCTTTTTATATTTCTATTTATGTTTCCCGTTTTGTTCTTGCTAAACGGCGGTATTATGAGCGGTACGCCAACCTTTTTCATCTTTGCTATTGTACTTACTGTTTTACTGCTGGACGGAAAGCATAGGTTTATAGCGGCAGGGATTGAGATTATTTGGTACTGCTCTTTTGTTGTGCTTGAGCTATACCGGCCAGAGCTTGTAGTACCGTTTGAATCCGAGCTTGCGGCGATAACTGATATGACCATTAGCTTTGTTGTAATAAGCATTGTACTTGCAGTAACAGTTTCTTTTCGCTTTGATTCCTATGAAAAGGAGCGTCGGGAGCTAGAAGAAGCAAAGCGCGAGGCAGACAGTGCAAACAAAGCAAAATCAGAGTTTCTTGCTAAAATGAGCCATGAAATCCGCACGCCGATGAACGCTATAGTGGGTATGGCGGAGCTTTCACTGCGAGAAAGCACGACTCCGGAGGGTAAAAAATACGCCGCAGGTATTAAGCAAGCAAGTGCCAATCTGCTGACCATCATCAATGACATACTGGATTTTTCCAAGATTGAGTCGGGTAAGCTTGAGATTACCAATCAGAAATATCACTTAGCATCGCTTATTAACGATGTAATCAGCATTATTCGGATTCGTGTAATCGACAAGTCTCTGCTGTTTGCCGTTCATATTGACAGTAAGCTGCCGGCAGAGCTCATAGGAGATGAAATCCGTATTAGGCAGATTCTTCTCAATTTGCTTGGCAATGCGGTGAAATACACCAAAAACGGCTACATAAAGCTCACTGTCGGGGGGCATTTAGAGGATACACAAACTGCGATACTAACTATGGAGGTTGCAGATACTGGCATAGGTATTAAGGATGCGGATATTGTAAATCTGTTTTTAGAATTTGCGCAATTTGATGTGCTTCGCAACCGCGGTGTGGAGGGTACAGGGCTTGGGCTTGCCATTACCAAAAGCCTTTGTGTCTCTATGGGCGGGGATATTGAAGTAAAAAGCGTGTATGGAGAGGGCAGCGTTTTCACTGTAATACTACCGCAGAAATATGAGAAATATGAGCCCTGTGCTGTGGTGGATAATAAAGAGCAGCAGGTGCTTGTTTATGAGCCGCGTGAAATTTACTCGCGCTCTATAGTTGCTTCTATGAACAATTTAGGTGTGTGCTGTATTGCTGTTAAAAATCGGTCGGAGCTGTTCGAAGAATTACAGAGTAAAAGCTACTCATATCTGTTCTTTTCTTCGTTTTTGTATGAGAGCGTTCGGGAGATTGTAAAAGAATTGAATCTTTCAGTAAAGCTCGTTGCACTGTCGGAATACGGCGAGGATTTAACCTATGAGGGCTGCCGAAATATTGCCGTACCGGTACACGCCATATCGGCGGCAAATGTCTTAAACAATGTGCAGGATGATGTCATTTATTTCGGAAACGAGGAGAGTGGTATTCGCTTTGTCGCTCCGTATGCGAGGATATTGGTCGTTGATGATATTGTCACCAATCTTAGGGTTGCCGAGGGTCTGCTCTCCCCATTTGAAATGCAGATAGACATTTGTGAAAGAGGTGAAGAGGCGATTTCGCTTGTCCGCAAGGCGCAGTATGACATTGTGTTTATGGATCATATGA
>CAYSTR010000535.1:0-2452 GCA_964433745.1 uncultured Oscillospiraceae bacterium
TGCGCATTGTAATATATTGGTGGATGGTCTGTCCCGCATGGCTTTTAAACATGC
The DNA here is from genome assembly GCA_964433745.1 of uncultured Oscillospiraceae bacterium. GTDB lineage: Bacteria > Bacillota > Clostridia > Oscillospirales > Ruminococcaceae > CAYSTR01. The sequence continues at coordinate 55 of CAYSTR010000535.1, forward strand.
GGGACAGATGGTACTTGGAGTATCCAAGCCCTGCGGCTATACTGTCTAGACTAAGCTCCTCTTCGAGGTTTTTCTCGATGAAGTCTATGGTCTTATAGAGAGTGAAAGTATTCATACTACTGCCCCATTCTGTGTTTTTTTCAGTATAGCACATAAAAATAAAAAAATCTTAATAAATCTTGCGGTTAATACGCCTTTTTCCGACAAAGAAAAAAACCGCACTCGCCGTTATAAGCCCCAAGCCTATAAGGGAAAACCCCGCCATAATTCCCAGCCGTGCAGCGCAAAATCCAAACACAAGCCCGAACAACGCACCTATCCCTCTTTCCAGAAGAGAGCTTACCGACTCAATAGTCGCACGCTCGGCATCCTCCGCCCTTCGGTGAAGATAGCCCATGACCGCCGGTTCGGTGAGCGCCGCACACCCCACAGCAAGACAGAGACAAACCGCTCCCGCAAGCCCCGGCATAAATGCGGCTGTAAGTACACTCACCCCGCACCCGAACGCCGCTAGAATGAGCACAGTCTCGTGGCTCATGCGGCGAATAAGCAGAGCGCTTATCATTCCGGCGGGGATGCGCGAAAGACCGAATAGGGAAGCCGCCGCGCCAAAAAACAGGACAGGTACACCGGTTTCAAAGAGATATATCTGCCAAAACTCGTCTACATACACGATAAGCGCCGATATGACCGCCGCATTGAGACACACCCTAAGTACATTCGGTCTCATCCGAAAGAACCTAAACGCCGCCCCCGCTATGAAAATTAGAGATGCGGGTCTACCCGATTCCTGTCCGGGCGGCTCTTTTATAAATAAGGTGAGGATAAACGCAAGGACACAGCTAACAACGGAAGCCTGATAGTTTAGCGTGTATCCAAAGCTGGCGGCAATCACACCGCCCGACAGTGCCGCTATTGTTCCCGCCGTGAAGTCGAACGCCCCCATACGCCCTAACACCCCCTCGAACAGACAAGTCCGTCCGTCATGCTCTAATGAGGTGTAGATGACCGAGTTGACTGCCCCGCTTGCAAAGGACGTGCCGATACCCGCTAAAAATGACACCAGCGCAAACTGCCAGAATGAGTGCGCAAAGATGAGCACCAAAAATTCAAGGCAGGGCATGACACTGCTCATGACAATGAGCTTTTTGCGCCCTATACGGTCTGCCAGCGCCCCCGATGGCACCTCAAACAGGACTATGGCGGCGGCATATATTATCTCGCACAGCACCACTGCCTGTACGTCCATACCCCGATCCCTCCAGAACAGCCGTTCTATCACATAAGCAGGAATGAGGTTCTGAAAGAAGATTATGGCATAAAATATGCGTATATTTCTATAGTAAGACATGACAAATTCCCCTTATATAAATATTTTTATATAAGGGGAATGGCGGTGCTCGTGCCCGAACTTAACAGGGGGGACGAATAAAGTAGTTCATACTAGCTCCTATATACTAGACAGGCTTTGCATTCTCCACAACAAAAGCCACAACCTTGCGGAACAGAAGAACACTCTTCACCTTTGCTTCAGAGTTCTCTGCCAGAAGCTGATCCACGGAATCGTATGTGCCAATCTCGGTAACCAATTGATCCAGCCCGGCTTTGTACTCTTCATCGGTGAGTGCAAGCCCCTCTTTTACAGATATTGCACGTAAAACCAGGTCGCTCTTTACGTTCTCCTCGGCTATGGCTTTGACCTCATCGTTGAACTGCTGATCGGTCATGCCCAGCTGCTTAGTTATAAACTCATCGAACGGAACATTGTACTGTGCCGCCACATTCTTATATTGTTCAACAAAATCCTTGGTGAATGTATCAATATCACCGCTGGGATACTTCTTTACCTCACTGCCCTCCAGAACCATGTTCCATAGTGTATTCTCCGCATAGGATTTGGCAGAAGCCACCAGCTCCTCCTCCAGAGTAGCACGTACACTCCTCTTATACTCCGTGACGCTTGCCGCCTTAAACTTCTCCTTTACATATGCGTCGGTCAGCTCCGGCAGTACCTTTTTCTTTATCTCGTTTAGCTTAATCTTGAACACTACCGCTTTTCCGGCCAGCTCCTCATTGCCGTACTCATCGGGGAAGCTAACATTAATGTCAAACTCCTCGCCTGTCTCATGCCCTACTATCTGATCCTCAAAGCCGGGGATAAAAGAGCCCGAACCCAGCTCCAGATCGTAGGCCTCGGATGTGCCGCCCTCGAATGGTACGTCGTCTAAAAGACCCTTAAAGTCAATATTAACCGTGTCACCAATCTCGGCGGCTCTGTCTGTTACTGTATCATACGTGATGTCATCCGCAATGTCAGTTTCTATGCGCGCCATTACATCCTCATCGGTTACTTCGTCGGTAATGGGGGTATATTCTAGCCCCTTGTACTCTCCCAACG
>CAYSTR010000536.1:0-2448 GCA_964433745.1 uncultured Oscillospiraceae bacterium
ATCCCCAGCTTTCCCCTAGATTAGCATGGAACCAGCCAATGTTTACCGATCATGGAACATTCATAATCGGCTTTAGCGTGTCATCCAAGCATCTGGCTGTCTCACCGGAGAGAGCGGGAATGATTACTTTCAGTGAGGAAATAAAAAAATCGGGGTATGAACAGGGAAAAATGCTCTTTCGTATTCCGTGGAACAGTGAGGTCGATTATAAGCTGTTAGAGAAAATTATCGATCATAATATAACGGACAAAGCGGATTGCAAGACATTCTGGAGAAAGTAGGATACAAAAATATCCCCATTTTACAAGATGGGGATATTTTTATATGAAGAATCTATTCCTCTAATAGAACTATTTCAAATTCCAGTGTCTCCGAGCTTCCTGTCGTACGGTCACGGCGGTAAATTGTCATTTTTGCCGTATCCCCTGCTTTACATTTTGCTATCTCGGAACGCAGCTCCTCAAGCGTATTCACCTTAACGCCGTTAAAGTGTGTTACTATATCACCTATCAAAATACCCTTTGCCATCATATCACTGTCCGGTGACATTCCGCCTACATATATCCCAGTAGGTATACCATTTAGTCTTGATAGTATCTCATCTATTATCTCATACTCTGTAAGCCCTATTATCGGTCTGCCCGTCACCTTACCGTTGGAAATTAACTGGTTAATGATAGGCTCGGCAGTCTTAGTCGGTATGGCAAAGCCTATTCCCTCATATCCTGTCTTTACCTTTTTAGCTGTATTAATACCTACAACCTGCCCGAAAGAGTTAACAAGCGCACCGCCGGAATTTCCGGGATTAATTGCCGCATCAGTTTGTATATATTCCATGGAGGACTGTGTAGCAGAGGTCATAATGGAACGGTTGAGCGCCGAAACTACACCTGTCGTCACGCTGCCGCGCACTCCGTCACCGTTTCCAATCGCAACAACCGCTTCACCCAGCTTGAGCGAATCGGAATTCCCGAACGCTGCCGCCGTAAGCCCGGTTGCCTCTATCTTTATAACTCCCAAATCGGTACGAGTATCCACACCTATGATAACAGCATCAAATGTTCTGTCATCCATAAATGTAACCTGTATTGTGTCGCAGCCCTCTACAACATGGGCATTAGTCACTATATATCCGTCTGACGAGAACACAATACCCGAACCGACAGATACACCGTATGCATTCTGACTGTATCCGTTTATGCTGACTACCGACGGACCTACTCGTTGTACAACCTCCTCCGGGCTTATCCGGCCGCTTGTACCCGAGATATACCCGCTGTTATCCTGCGGTTTATCTTCAATGTTAAATAGCCCCTCTTGGGATGAAGCCTGTTCGTCACTGGCTTGACTGCTATCTGTCCCCAGTATCGGAAGATTACCGTTTATAGCAGAATATATCCCGAACCCCGCCATACCGACAATACATATTCCCAAAACAACACACAGGCTGGTAATAATAACCATGCCGGTGCGGTTTTTCTTGCGGCGACTATCCACCCTGTTCATCTGCTCGTATTTTTCGTAATCACTTAAATCCCAGCGGTAGATTCCCTGCTGAGGGTTATTCCCATTGTTAGCAATATGTCCAATGTTATTATTGTGCGGCGGCTGCCATACCCCCTGCTGCTGCGGAACTGGTGCTCTGTTTTGCTGCGGGGGCTGCCAGACATTGGATGGGGATGCCCCCGGATTTCCGATATAAGGGCTCTGCCCAAATACAGGCGGAATAGGGGGATACTCCCGTTTTTCCTCCGGCGGTGCAGATGGTATATCGCCTGTTCCATCGTTTACAGGAGTACCCTCATTATTATCAGCATGGTTATCATGCTGTTCATGTGTGTTTTCCTCTTCGTTGCGGTGCATATTCTCAAAATCGTCCATATGGCAATGCTCCTATCGTGTAAAACTTTAATCGAAACCCGGTATGCTGTACAATGTGTCTATCTATTACTTAAAGTGAACATTACTTTACCTTTTTAAAGCTTTGGGTTGACATTTTTGATTTCTTCAATGAGAAGATAAATTCACAAAATTCTCCCTCGACGCTTCTGACAGATATATCCTCCCCATGCATACCAACTAGTGACTTTACTATATATAATCCCAATCCTACACCCTGCTTATCCAGACTTCTGGATTTATCGGTCTTATAGAACCGGTCAAATATGTGTTCTATCTCTCTTTTAGATATACCCGCACCGCTGTTCTTAACCGATACGAAAATCTTTTCTCCGTCATCATAAAAAGAAAACTCTAAAAATCCTCCCACATTGGAAAACTTCACCGCATTATCTATAAGGTTATAAAGAACCTGATGAATAATATCCGGGTCGGCAGAGACCGGCACCTTATCATGCTCTAATCCCCTTATCTCCAGACGCTTCTCCTCTATCTTGTGCTCAAACGTGAATATAACAGTACAAATAAGGTCGTGTACATCAAAAGTCG
>CAYSTR010000537.1:0-2446 GCA_964433745.1 uncultured Oscillospiraceae bacterium
TTGAAGAGTCACTCCATTTTCTTCCAGCCTGTAAATCGTGTGAGCATTACAGGCTGTGCGGAGGCGGGTGTAAGCGTTATACTACCCCATCGACAGGGATGTATTATTACTGTAGTGCAATCAAAGGATTTTTTGATTATGCTCTACCCCGGATGCTTGAACTAGCCCATTTGTTTGGGAGACGGTAGCGGTACTGTCCCCTCCTGTTACATGCCTATCCTCGCGCAGCTCCACAATCCCGCTGCGGTATTTAATGGGAATAAACGACTGCTGCAATTTAAGATTCTTGCGTTCTTTTATTGTCAACACCTTTAGATATGAAGCCCATACATCCTCTAGCTCATCAGTCCCTAAACTGGAGAAGATTGAAGTAAGCTCGGCGCCGGTAGCATCGGCATAAACCGCCTCTCTGCCATTCCATACTAGCGCTTTCATATGATTCATATCTGCTATGATAAACTGCTGCATTGAAAAACGATCACAAAAATGCTCGGACATGAGCGGTAACACCTCATTGTCCGGGTAGATTTCGGATATATATATGTCCCCCTGCTTGCGAAAACGGGTAAGACCTAAAAATCTGTGAGCCTCAAATCCCACCCTTTTTGCCGCCTTGTGCAGGCGGGTGGAAAATTCATAGTTTAACTCACCGATACAGTTGCGTCCCAACGCATATGAACGCTTAATAAGCATGAGAATATCAGTCTCTACCCCGCTGTAATGCGACAACCACGCATAATACAGCCGCTTTAGCAGTTCTGGAAACTGCTTCTCCACCCCCACGGCAACACGCGAGCTTTTTAAAGAATCAGAACACACCACCCGCGTTGTAAACAGAGCTGATGCATTACTGTCGGGCGGCAGTATCTCCAATTCATCTGTTTTTTCACAAAACGCATCAAATACGGCGGTTAACAAACCGTCAAAGGAACCGTCATAATATAAAAGTATCATATATCCCCCTAGGTAATGGTCAGTTGAGGGGCTATCTCATAGTCCTTTAAAAGAGAACGCATAAACACCCTATCGTCACAGCGTGTTCCATAGTATTTACCGTTAACGGTAATAAAGTGACGCGCCCGCTTAAACACAATACCCGACTTTTTAATCATCAGTTCATTTATACCGCCAAACCTTCGCGCCTCCAGTATCCTTTTAGCTCCGGTTGTACCTATCCCCGGAACACGTAAAAGCATCTCATAATCCGCACGGTTTATCTCTATTGGATAAAGCTCCGGATGATAAAGAGCATACCGGCATTTAGGGTCAAGCTCTAAATCCAGATTGGGATCTTTCTCAAAAATCTCATCCGTCGAAAAGCTATAAAAGCGCAAGAGAAAATCAGCCTGATAAAGCCTGTGTTCCCGAACAAGGGGCGGCTCTGTCTGTAACGCCGGTAATAGGGGATTTTCCGCTACAGGAATATAGGCTGAATAATACACCCTCTTTAACCCAAAACGTCCGTATAACCCCTCGGACAGCTTCATTATTGACTGGTCGGTCTCCTTGACAGCACCTACAATCACCTGTGTAGACTGTCCGCCGGGAGCAAAGCTTTGACCATACCGAACAAGAGAGCTGGACATATTTCTTCGCTGCATGATATAGTTCATAGGTGTTAGTATATCCTTATGGTTCTTATCGGGGGCAATAGTAGCCATCTGCTTGGGTGAGCAAAGCTCAATATTAACACTAACCCGGTCAGCCAGGAGTCCTATTCGTTCGACAAGAGCTGTATCGGCACCCGGAATAATCTTGACATGGATATATCCCCCGAAACGGTAGCCATTTCGGAGAATTGTCAATGTGCGAATTAAAAGCTCCATAGTATAATCCGGGCTTTTTACAACACCAGAACTGAGGAATAACCCCTCAATATAGTTTCGCTTGTAAAACTCGATAGTAAGCTCCGCCAGCTCCTCCGGACGAAATGTCACACGTTCCACATCATTCTCCCGCCGGTTCATACAGTAGGCGCAGTTATATATACAGGCATTAGTCATCAATACCTTCAAAAGCGATACACATCGTCCATCCTCAGTCCACGAATGGCAAATACCGCACGACACTGCTGACCCGACAGTCGCATCACCTTTGGCGCGGGTAGTACCGCTGGAAGCACAGGATACATCATACCGCGCTCCCGCCCCCAGTAGTTCAAGCTTTCTCATCAGTTCCATTTATATCACCAGTTATATAATAACATATATTATGTATAATATCAATAGTTTAACAAAAAATTAATAAATAGTGTTTTTATTAGTAATCAAAAGCCCACATAAACATAGTGTTTATGTGGGCTTTTGTGGAGCTGTTGAGCAGATTCGAACTGCCGACCTCTTCCTTACCAAGGAAGTGCTCTGCCGACTGAGCTACAACAGCGTAGGAAAGTGGCGACCCGGAAGGGGCTCGAACCCTCGACCTCTAGCGTGACAGGCTAGCGTTC
>CAYSTR010000538.1:0-2442 GCA_964433745.1 uncultured Oscillospiraceae bacterium
TGCCGCTTTATTTACAAGGGAAAATAGCTTTTTGCTGATAGATGAACCTACAAACCATCTTGATTCCGAGGGACGGAGGATTCTAGCGGAGTATCTAGAGAAAAAGAGCGGCTTTATTCTAGTATCACACGACAGAGCATTTCTTGACGGTTGTGTTGATCACATATTGTCCATTAACCGCGCAGATATTGAGATACAAAAAGGGAACTTTTCGTCGTGGTTTTATAACAAACAGCAAAATGATAATTTTGAGCTGGAACAAAACGAAAAGCTAAAAAAGGACATCAAGAGGCTGGATGAAGCGGTAAAGAGGACGAGAGAATGGTCTAATTCCGCAGAGAGTAAAAAGATAGGGTTTTTGCCTGACAAGACAGAAAAGAGTATGAACAGGCGGGCGTATCAAGGAGCTAAATCCAAGAAAATGATGAAGCGTTCAAAGGATATTGAGTCGCGCAAGCTGGGTGCTATTGAGGAAAAGTCGTCTCTATTAAAGAATATTGAAAGAGCTGACGATCTTAAACTTTTCCCCGAAGAATATCATGCGAAAAACCTAATTTTGCTCAATAATGTGTCGATATATTATGATGAAAGATGTATTTTCCGAAAAATTTCATTTTCTGTAAACGTTGGAGATAGAATCTCTATATCCGGCAGAAACGGTTCGGGAAAGAGCAGCCTTTTAAAGCTCATTATAGGTGAGGATATTAAATACGATGGACAGCTTCATATGGGTAAAGGTTTGAAGATATCCTATGTTGAGCAGGATACCTCTGGATTGCATGGTGATCTGGACGGTTATGCCAGTATGTATGGAATAGATATAAGTCTTTTTAAAGCTATCCTTAGAAAACTTGATTTTTCCCGTGTTCAGTTTGAAAAGCGTATAGAGGATTTCAGCGCCGGACAAAAGAAAAAGGTTCTCATTGCCCGAAGCCTGTGCGAGAAAGCACATCTTTATATATGGGATGAACCCCTGAACTATATTGATGTACTGTCTCGAATACAGATAGAACAGCTTATTTTAACCTATAAACCTACACTTATTTTTGTAGAGCATGATAGAATGTTCTGCGATAATATTGCCGATAGAATAATAGAATTATAAAGCAGCTAAAGTCTAGTGGGAAAAATGCCATTAATAGGCAGGGTAGTGTTTATTGACTTTTTATATAGCGGTGTTATAATAAAATAAGTAAGAATTTTTTTAGAGGAAAGGAAGCAGTGACTGGACAGAATTATTTCTGTCATTTTGAGGGGGTCACTTAAAGGATTATGACAATCAGAGGCAGTTATAAGGGGTGTCCGGTAATTGTTCATGATGCTCACGGTAATACCATAGTAAAAACTACAATAATCGAACATGACAAGGACTACATGACGATTATCATAGCAGATGGGTTAACAGGCATTGACAGAAATGAACCGCTTACCTTTCTAATCCTTTTTCACGATGTGGATCATCACGACGGTATACATGAATACAGCGGTAATATCAGACAGACCACACTTTATCCGCCTACAGCAGAGGTAACATTATTTAAAGGGCGTATAAGAGAAAACCGTGCCTGCCTGCGTTACAGAGTAGACGCACCCGCACAGGTGGAAGCGCTTATTTATGATGAAATGTCATTTCCGCTTCAAAATGCCCAGCCAGCCACCGTTGTAAATATAAGCGCATCAGGACTTCTTATAAGAGCTAGACCTAACTTCTTTGTAATGAATACAGTATTTCAAATAAAAGTTTCCATCAACTCAGAAAACAGCGAGTTGGTTGCCAGTGTTGTGAGATTGCAGCAGCTTGATCATAATACCGTAGATTATGGCTGTAAGCTTTTATAGTAATTCATTGAGAGGGATTTTAGGATGGAAAAAATAGAACAGTTAGGTGAATTGAGACCTATTTCCGAAAAGTATCTATATGTGGGAATGCGGTTAGCAGAGGATGTATACAACTATAACGGTAAGCTAAGGTTATTAGTCAAGGGGGATGTACTTGACGAGTTTAAGATATCTAAGCTACGGAAGTTTAACAGCGGAAGCCAGAATATCAGCGTATTTGCTAAAACCTACGAGGAGCTTATCTCACGCGGTATCGTACCTGATGCATACAGCCAGCAGCTTTTGGAAAAAAATGTGGGGTATACCGAAACCAAGGAAAAAACTGGCAAGCTTTTTGAAGAGACACGTAAAACTCATTTAGTATCCAGAAAACAAGCAGATGACCTTTCTCATGACCTTATGGGTAAGCTCATAACTACCGATCCTGCCATAATACTGCAATGTATCAATGCGCCCAAGCCCATGGACGAATATCTGCGCAGACACAGCATGAACGTAAGCCTTATTAACGGTATGATGGGCAGATGGCTCAAGCTGCCGCAGGAGGATATAGATAATATCTTTCTATCTGGGCTTTTGAATGATATTGGAAAGACAAATATG
>CAYSTR010000539.1:0-2426 GCA_964433745.1 uncultured Oscillospiraceae bacterium
CATCAAGAAGCTGGGGCAGCACCCCGGTAATCGATTCGACGATCTGCCCAGCCCCCTGTGCTATCTTTTCGGATGCGCCGTCCTGACCGTTGATGATTCCAGTGAGCCCATCGGTAATCATGGTAAGCCCCGGTAACATCTCTGACCCGATGGAGTTCTTGAAACCGGTAAAAGAGCGTTGTAATGTGTCCAATGAATCCTTAAACATGACACCGGCGCTTACCGCCTCATCGGACATAACCATTCCCAGCTCATGCGCCCGCGCTTTGAGCTCGTCAATGCTCCCTTTACTCTGGTTAAGCATGGGGAGCATCTCTTGACCCTGTTTACCGAATAATTGCTGTGCAAGACGAGCCTTCTCATATCCCTCCGGCATTTGCTGCAGAGAACGGATAGTCTGCTCAAAGATTTCCTCCTGCGACTTATTCTTTAGATCATCTACCGACACACCAAGCTTCCCCAGTGTATCAATGCCCTTTTTCCCGTCCTCTGCAAGAGAAGCCATAGCAGTGGTCATAGACTTCATGCCAGTATTCATGGTATCGATGGATACACCGTTCTGGCTGAGTATAAAATCCCACTCCTGGAATGCCTGACGGGACATGCCCAGCCGCTGGGACTGCTTGTCGATATTATCGGCTGACTCCGCAGCTCCCGCTGCCATTTCATAGAGCTTCTTACCTCCCGCCACAGCCGCTGTCCCAATGGCTACCATGGCTGTACCGATGGCAGCACCCACTCCTTTGAGCACACCGCCCAGCTTCTCGAACCGATTCCCGGCATCATCTGCGGTGTTGGCGGACCTTTTTACCTCGTCCCCAAACTTATCCGCTTCCTTGCCGGAATCATCGAACTCATCTCCCACATCCTCCAGAGCTTTTTCATTTTGAGACAACTCACGTTCCATTCCATTAAGCTCTGCTTTGGCATTGTTGAGCTGTATTGTCCAGCTCTGTGTTCGCTTGTCGTTCTCTCCGAAGTTTTGTGCCGCATTGGCAAGCGCTTTTTCTAGGGTAGAGACCTTCTCCTTCTGAGCATCTATCTCTTTATTGAGCACCTGATTCCGGGCGGTGACTGCCTGTATGGATTTATCATTCTTGTCAAACTGGGAGGAAACCAGCTTCATCTCAGAACCGAGCACCTTAAAGGACTGGTTAATGTCCTTTAACGCATTTTTGAAGTCCCTCTCCCCGTCCAAATTTATCTTCAAGCCAAAATCCGGCATACTGACACCACCTCCTCTATAGCGGGATTACGTCATCAAGGGTAACCTCACGCTTGGGTTTCTCTAACCCCAAAAACTGCTTATGACATGCCATGAAGTCTAATAATTCACCAATCGTAATCAGCCATACCTCTTGCTCGGTAAAATGGAGCTGAACTGTACCAAAATATATAAGTCGAGTAAATAATTCAGCATCATCTACCCGACTATCACGTTTGGGGCTGTATCCTCACTCTCTACCATGCGCTTTGTTCCTTTAAATAAAGCTTCCTGCAAAGCCGATTTGTATTCTGCCAGCTCATAGGGGGATGTGAGCAGCTCCACTTCATCTTCGGAGAGAAGCGGTAGGGGCTTATCTTTGTTATGCAGATTGTGTACCATAATCCCTTGATTGGCTAGTAACGTAATAAGGTATACAATCTCCTCAAGTGCCATCTCAAAATTGTCCGATTGCAGCAGCTTTTCCCCGAGATTAGAAAGACCGCCATAACGTTTACTAATCTCTTTTACCGCGCGAGTAGTTAAAATGAGGTTGTACTCACACCCGCCGATTTGTATAACAGCAGCCCTATCATTATCCATTATCCGTCACCCTCCTCCGGCTCAGCCGGTTCCTCCTCAATCCCCGCCTGTTCATTGAGCCAGCTTCTTGCGGCCTGTTCAGTAGGGAAAATGGCCTCGTCCTTCCATACCCCTTGTATATCGGTGAGGACGGTACCCTCAATCGTAGGGGTCTGGAATGTGATGCTGTCTCCCTTTGTCTCCAGTGATTCGTTTGGCACCCCGAACTTCACCTTATGAAGCCAGATGGCGCGATAGTTACGAGCATTGTTTTTGAGGGTAGTAGAATAAAAACCAACACCGACATACTTACCGCTGTCATCACCTCTGGCGGTAAGCTTCTTCCCGGAACCTGCAGTGATGTCCGAGAGCTTATGACCTAAGATCATTGATTGCACTTCATACGATAGGTGATCACCATTCAGTGAGAGCTTGCCCGACTTGAACTCCTTGAGGTTCTCAACAATCCGGTTGTCGGCGTAGAGGTTGCCCTCATTGATCTCTATAGAAATATCCGCTTTGATTGCGTAGCTCATGACAATACCGCTGTCATATGTAACGGCGGTATCCGTCTCCTCAATAGGGGCACAAATGAGATATTGCAGTCCGATGGTTGCCAGTTATGTTCCTCCTTCTATCA
>CAYSTR010000540.1:0-2422 GCA_964433745.1 uncultured Oscillospiraceae bacterium
AGTACAAATGGGTAACGGGGGTGGTGCAGTTGGGCTTTCAGTCCATTGGGCGGTGTGTTTGTGGGGTTAGCGCGAAAGGGGGTTGTGGCGTTTAGGGATATGAAAAGCCGCGACTTTGACCTAATAAGCGCCGAACCAAGAAAGACACGCTATGAGGTTCTGCCCCACCTGCTGTATAGGTACTTTTCAGTATATGGTCCTGCTACACTCTCAGATGCAGCGTGGTTTTTCGGATTTTGGAGAGAGGACGCTAAAACTCTAGGTAAAATACCGCTTAATGATTTGTGCAGCTTTGAGTTAAATAAGAAAACATATTACTATTGCGAAAAAGGTGATAATATGTCGGATATACCTATGATTACACTTTTATCGGGGTTTGACCCTTTGATTGTATCCTACACAGATAGAAGCGCGGTTCTGCCTATCCAATATAAGAACAGAGTTATTATGAAATCCGGTATATGTCTACCCTCCATCGCCATAAACGGACAGGTAGCGGGTATCTGGAACATTAAAAAAGGATGAGCCGGTTGTGGAGTTGTTTAAAAAACAGCCTAAACACATTGAAAAGACGGTCCATGATATGGTGGATGGGGTTTGTTTAAGAGCTAAAATTTATATAGGACGGTGAAGTATGATAAATGAACAGCTAAAATCCTCAGAATACGCATTTATTAATGATAGCCAAAAGGGGTTTGTCTTAGCTTTTGATGAAGCAATGTGTAAAATTGGATACGAAAGCGGCGGTATAGTTCCATATGTTTGCCTTGGAAGATATAAAATTGAATATACTAAGTCGGGAAACAAAACAAAAAGATTTGTGGCACGCGTCTATTTCCGCGATTACGGTATTGTACTTCGTCTATACTTCACTAACATTGATAAACACAGGCAATACATAGAAAATGCTCCCGAATATATAAAAACTCCATTTATAAACGATGCAGGAAGATGCAAGCAGTGCGATAAAGCTGGCGGCGGTATCGGAAATAAGGGCACATGCTCTTTTAAAAAGACGTATACTATAAACGGTGCTCTCTATGAAAAATGTTCGGGGGAGAACTACTATTTCAATAATTTGGAATTGTCTGCTATTCCGCAGTACATAGAGCTTTTAGAGACATTTTATCCTAATAAGAAGGGTGATAAATAATATGAACACCAATACATATCTATCCGAGTTTTGCATTAATAATAACATAAGCATTGAAAATACACAATTCCCCGATTGTGAGATCGACCCTAATAAAATTAAAGTGATAATGATAAGTGAGGTACCGCCTGTAAACCGAGATGATTATTTTTACAGCGGCACTGAAAACCCCGATTATATGAAAACCACCCTACAGCTTTTTTTAAATGCCGGTGTTGATGTTCATTCCATGCAAGACATTCTGGAGCTTGGTATCTACATAACGACTGCCGTAAAGTCACCCAAAACTGAATACACCGTAAACCCGGACTTAATAAAAGCTCATCTGCCAATATTAAAAGCGGAGCTTAGTATGTTTCCCCATTTACAGGTCATTATGCTCATGGGGGATGTTGCAAAAAAGGCGGTCAATATAATAACAAAGTCCGAATTGAAAAAGAACCTTATTCCGTCGGATGCCACCGGAAGAATCAGACACAATGAGTACTACTGGGGAAGTATCCGGGTTTTTCCATCCTATATTATGACAGGAAAGAATCTATTAATAGAAAAGTTCAAACGCGACTGCGTATCGGATGATATAAGCAGAATGATGAATGTATTAAAATAAACTATCTAAATGCTTTAAGGAGACTAGTATCTGTGGGAATAAGTTTTGAAAGCTTTTTATTCACGTTTGTACCGATTATTACTATTTTAGGGTTTACCTTGGTGCTTGTTTTGGTTATCATCCGTGTTGTACAGGGTGCGAAGCAATGGAACAGGAACAATCATGCGCCGGTATTGACCGTCAACTCAAAGATAGTGGCAAAACGTATAGCCGTCAGCCAAAGGGCATACCATCACGGTCACGCGGATAGTATCGCTATGAATCATACGGGAGGGGGACGTACTGTATACTATGCCACCTTTGAGGTGGAAAGCGGTGACAGGATGGAATTCCGAGTACCGGATAACGAATACGGTATGCTTGCCGACGAAGATAAGGGTATGCTTACATTTCAAGGTACAAGGTATATAGGATTTCAGAGGTATAGATAGGAGTAAGATTTAATGAGGCTTCTGTTCAAGCAAAGACTATTCTCATGGTTTGACAGCTATGATATATATGACGAACATCATAACACAGTCTTCACCGTCCGCGGAAAGCTTTCGTGGGGGCATAGGCTGGAGGTGTATGACAGAAACGGAGCTCACATAGCGACCTTACAGCAGCGGGTAATGACCTTTTTGCCTAAGTTTGAAATCTTCATCAGAGGGAATCTGATG
>CAYSTR010000541.1:0-2420 GCA_964433745.1 uncultured Oscillospiraceae bacterium
TCGGGTTTACAAACTTCTGGCAGACCTCATGGAATATACCCTACAACGACCTCAAAGCGGAGCTGGGCGATGATATTACATATATGGGTATCATTGAGGGCGGTCCTAACTGGCTGTCGTTGCTTGACAAGGATGGGAACTTCCTGCGTCATCGTTTAATGGCTCACAGTGCGCCCGCCATGAGAGCAAACGCAGTGACTAAGCTTGTCATGGGAGCGGACTCGATATACTGGTTTAATAACTTCTTCGGAGGCCCCAATCTTTCGGTTGATGACCACATGGAAATCGAAGCAATGCAGAATATATATGATTTAAGCTACCTCCGCGGTAAGGAAAAGCATTATATGTTCACAACACAGGATAATAATCCGATATCCACCATTCCCCATGAAACTGTCAATTATCTGCCTGTCGTATTTGAGCCGGAGACACGCCGCGGATTTGATATGCCTATGTGCAAGGAGCCGTTAAATTCCGGATTAAAGCTGTTTGTTCAGGTCATTGTCGAGAAAAAAGATGAGCTTCGTATAGGTGTAAGCTTTAACGGCTGCTGGCCGAACTTCACATGTGAGCGCGGAAATCTTCTTCTGTTCCCCTGTGGACGGTTTGACCGTGTATTGGATAACGCCGTGGCTCTCACATACGAGTTTGACCTGTCACTTATCGAGGAGGGTATAAACAATATCAGTGTTATTAACTGGTCAAAGCTCACCCATGATGCAAAACAGGATGAGCTAAACTCTGTACGTGTACTGGACATCGAAATAGGCTTAAAATATTGAGGTATTTATGAAAACGTATGAATTTACACGGTTAAACGGTTCGGAGCAGATAGAGACAGGCGATATCATAGAGATAAGGGACTTCAAGAGCATAATAAATGCCAGTGATATTTGCTTTTCTTCAACTCCATGTAAATGGCAGCTTCAAGGTTACCGTCTTATTGACGGTACATTTGGGCATATGATAGCGACTAACTATAGAACCGACGATGAAAACGCACTGCCGCCGGAGATTACCATCCGCATTCCGTTTAACGGACGGTATAAGCTGTCATTTGCTTCACCGGTTCTGAGTAATCTGCGTCCGTACTTGAACATAAACACTGGTTTAGACATTAAGCTTGACGATATGGCGTTCATAAATATCGGCCCTGCTTATGGTTCTAGACGGGGACGTATGCTTGTCGAATATGACAGAGAGATTTTCAATGATTTTCGGACAGCCCAGCTTAACAATTCCACACTCAAGCTGCGTATTAGGGGCGGTGTGTTTATGGCTCATACTAAGGGGTTGGTACGCGGTATTATGTCCTGCATTCGCTTTGAAAAGGTGGAAGAGGAAGAAAAGACGAATGCACCTGATGAGGTAAAGCCTGTAATTGTTGTTGTGGATGGATTCTCCCACTATTGGGAGCTTGGAAAGCCTGGTGAGGATGTTGATCTGCGCCTTTTAGAGGCAAGCCGAGATTCAGATGTTAAAATGATAATGCTTCAGTCCCCCTCAACCGGTATCACGGCATGGAAAAGTGATATTACAAGCTTTATCGGTGAGGATATGACCGAGGATGAGCATGAGGGAAAACGTTTCGGAGATCTGCGTATATCTAACTATGTTAAATGGATGATAGATAACAAGCGTGAGGGCTATAGGATTGTCCCGCAGAAATGCAAGGAGTATGGGTTTACGTTTATAGCATCCATTAGAATGAACCTGTTTTTCAAGAATGTACATAAATACACTGGCGGCATAGAGAAGTTCATGAACGGGCGTTTCTGGAGAGAACATCCGGAGCTTAGGTTAAAACCAGACGAACCGGTGGACGAGGAGCATAAATGGTGGGAGAAGAGCGGCGAATACAACCCGGAAGCTCCTGTAAAGCTCGATTACGCAAAGCCCGAGGTTCAGGAGTACATAATGTCTCTGTTTCGCGAGCTGCTTGATAATTTTGAGGGAATAGATGGTATAAACCTCGATTTCACGCGCTGGCCTCCGATTCTTGACCCGGTACGTCACGATCTTGATCTTCTGCCGGAATTTCTTAAAAAGGTTAAGGCTATGGTTACGGAATATGAGCAAAAGCTGGGTAGAAAGCTTAGTTTGAGCATGATAGTAGTGGATGGATTCCATGCTTTAACATCCATGATAAATACCAAGATAGACTTTGAGCGTATTATGAAGATGCGTATACTGGATTTTGTGTGCGTTCAAGCTTGGGACTTTAAACATTTCCGCGATATTGCCGCCCAATATGATACACCGTGCTACTTTGTGGACGAATGCTCTTCACCCTACTATGCCGATGGTATGATTTCAGATGAAAACTGGCGGCTTGCAGACGGCGGAAAGCAGGACGACCCGTGTGCAGGGGAGGAGCTGATTGAGCAGCCGCCTATAGCAAGCTCTCCCACACCGCAAGA
>CAYSTR010000542.1:0-2411 GCA_964433745.1 uncultured Oscillospiraceae bacterium
ATCCGCATCGTTATTCCCTTCCAGACTGAGAGTAGGCATCTCTTCCTCGGAAGAAGATGTAACGGAGCTTGGTTGTTCGCTTACATCCTCCGACGAAGCCTTTGCGGCTGTGTCCAGAGTGACACCCGCCAAATTGCTTATTATCGCCATAAAAACTGTTATTGCGACAAAAACCGCGCAAACGGATATAATAATAGCACGCTTGTTGAAACTCATTTTACATTCCTTTCCTTTTAAAAACCCTTATATATGAGAGCTGTCCTTATGACAACAGTTTTTTCAATGCATTATACTCGGCGTCCACCTGTGCCTTAACCCCAGATGCCGGAAGAAAAACGGAATCATACCGGTATAGGGAAAACCCGCCGTACTTTGCCTTTCCTCTGGCCTCAGACACCTGCCTTGCTAATATTTCGGTTTCGTTTATCCATTCGGAAGAGCCTGTTCCGGCATATTTATCGGTCTGTCCTATCTTATAGGGCGACAGTCCGATGTACAATCTGCACTGCTTGGAGAGGGTATTCCATTGGTCTAGAACCGTGGAAAATGGTTGTGCCGCATTCTTAAAACCGTAATAAATCTGCGGACATAGATAGTCCACATATCCGGGGGTAGAGCCCCATTTTACGCAGTCGGCATATTGCTGTTCATAGTCAATCTTCAAGTTCCCCTGCGGACTGACACCAAACTCAACAGAGGGGTTTATACCCTTAACAGTGGCGTAAACATCACGTATCAAGGTATTCACATTTTCGCGCCGCCAGTCACCCAGCGTCATATTAGTGCCGGAAGCTGAAAAGCTCTGCTGATCAAAGCTTTTTTCGGTGGTGGGATAAAAATAATCATCAAAATGTATACCGTTTACATCATATCCCCGCACAATCTCTGCAACACCGTCACATATGAGCTTTCTCACCTCAGGCTCGGCGGGATTGTAAAACAGTCCGTCATTAAACGAGAGCACATTATTGGAACGTGTAGAATCATTAAGCCATTTTTGCGCAGGGTTGTCTGCACTTAAAGCATTTTTTGAGGATGTGCGGATACGGTATGGATTAATCCATGCATGAATCTTCATGCCGCGCGCCTTTGTCAGACTAATCATAACCGACAGGGGGTCAAATCCGCCGGATGGTGCAGTCCCCTGTGTCCCAGACACATAGGACGACCACGGAAAGACAGAAGAATTATAAAGCGCATCCCCAAACGGACGAACCTGTGCTATGACGGTATTAAGCCCCAGCGCTTGCATATTATCAAGAACAGCTGAAAAGTTCGATGTAAATTCGCTCTGGTTCTTGCCCTTTAAGAGCCTGTCAAGCTCCAGATAAGACACCCATACAGCCCGCATCTCACCGCTTGGAGCGGTGTTAACCGGCTGTGAAGCAGGAGCTGATGAAGCTTGCTGTGACGACGAGGCTTGACTAGAAACACTGCTCACACTAGAAGCAGCAGAAGAAGCGGCGGTATTCGCAGTGCTCGATGTGGGTTTTATACTTGAAGCCGCAGAAGAAGCATTAGAATTTGCCGGTTTCGCTGATGAAGAAATGAGCGAGCTACTTTTATCTGCCGAAGAAGAACCGGCGGGCAGAGCGGAGGAATCGTTGTAAGCCGGTGATTCTGCGGGCAGCCCCGAATGAGGGTCACTGCTGGGGGAAATAAGCTCCTCAATGGAGGTAGCGGCAGATGACGACGGGTCAGAAGAGGTACTCTCGGGTGAAGCTGTGTAGAAGCTAGAGGACAGACATCCTGAGAGCATGGACAAAATAAGAACAAAAACAAAAACCAATGGGATGATGCGTTTACTTATGAGCACAGGTTTTTCTCCTATATTTGATGGCGTAGTTATACCTTATGTATAATATCTATTTTAAACTTATTTTACCTCTAGGTCAATAGTATTTCTTGAAAATAAAATGTAAATATTAGTTAATAAAATCGCTATAATATATTAAATTGTATATGGTAAAATCGTTACAAGCAGTAAACATAAATTTAAAATATTGAGGTGTAACCATGGGATTAATTGAAAAAGCGTACGAGCAGGCAAAAGAACTGTATGCTTCGCTCGGCGTAGACGTGGAAAAAGCCATTGAAACGGCTGACAAGCTTCCCCTGTCCATACATTGCTGGCAGGGTGACGATGTAGTCGGGTTTGAGTCCACCGGAGGTACTCTCACCGGCGGCATACAAGCTACCGGCAACTATCCCGGTAAAGCACGCAATGCCACTGAGCTGAAAAAGGATATGGAGAAGGTTTTCTCATTTGTCCCTGGTGCAAAAAAGGCCAATGTTCATGCGTTATACCTTGATAACGGCGGTGTAAAGGTTGACCGCGATGCCATAGAGCCCAAGCATTTTGCCGGTTGGGCGGACTGGGCTTGTGAGCAGGGTGTGGGTCTTGATTTTAA
>CAYSTR010000543.1:0-2402 GCA_964433745.1 uncultured Oscillospiraceae bacterium
ATTTTGGGGGTACCCCCCTACACAAATCATTTTTCGATTTTTCAGCGTCTTTTGGGGGTTTCAAGGCTTATCCTACCCAACTTCCCCCCGCGAAACTCGTCTAAAAGCATAACAGCGGCACGTAACGTGTCGGTCTCGCCGCCCTTTATAAGCATCCCGCGGTTCTTACCTATATTAATAAGTATATCGTACGTCGATTGATCATCCGAAATCTCTAAATTGTATCTATTTTGTAAACAATGCCGGTAATCAACAGAAAGCTCACCTATTAGTCTGCACGCCAGATGCTCGGTATCCACCACCTCATCCCTGACTGCGCCAGTAAATGCCAGATGCTCCCCCACATGTGAATCTCCCAGCTTCGGCCAGAGCACTCCGGGTACATCCAGAAGCTCAAATCCATCAAGCGATATCCACTGCAGCCCCCTGGTCACACCCGGACGGTCGGATACCTTTGCGGGCTTCCCCCCTGCCATCCGGTTTATAAAGGAGGATTTACCCACATTCGGGATACCCACTACCATGACCCCTAAACGGATACCAGCCATACCCTTAGCTTCAAGCTTCTCCATTCTGGGTGCTAAAACCTCACTAATAAGTCCGGGCAGCGCACCCAAACCGTGTCCGGACCGGCAGTCCGCCGCCATAGCCGGAATGTTCTTCTCTTTATAATAGGAGAGCCACTGCGCCGTGATGTTCGGATCGGCATAGTCCGATTTATTCAAAAGCACAATGACCGGTTTCTTACCGATTAGCTGTGATAGCTCAGGATTTCTGCTGGAATACGGGATACGCGCATCGCGCAGCTCTAAAACCGCTTCAACCATGGGCAGAGCTTTTAAAATCTGTCTCTTAGTTTTCGCCATGTGTCCGGGAAACCAGGACACCGATACTGCTTCGTTCATTAAGATTTAATCCTTTGAAAAATGGTAAATTTATTAAATGGTGCAAACCGCACAATCACCCTGCCCAGTATATACCGCTGGTCTATCATACCTATCTCGTGAAAGCGCGAATCGGATGAATGATTGCGGTTGTCCCCCATGACGAACACATGCCCCTCCGGCACTTTTACAGGATAGCTTATATTCCCCATGACCAAGTTTGGTTCGGCAATATAGGGTTCGTCTAATCTGACATCATCTACATATATATTACCTGACACATCCATGTTCACCGTCTGTCCGCTCAAGGCTATGACCCGCTTCACAAGCGGCTTATTCTCTGCATTGGGCTGTGTCGTTACGACAACATCACCATAGGCAGGGGTATAAAAAAGATGTGAAACGAAGATCTGCTCATCTGTATAAAGAGTCGGTTCCATAGAGGGGCCCCACACCCCCACCGTACGAAACACGAATATAAATAAAAGCAAGATAATAACAACCGAAAAAAGCAGCGCTTCAATCCACTCGTATACTTCCTTTAGCATAAATATCACACCCTTGTTTTTATGAAATAAGGTACCCTTACATAATAAAGGTACCTCGTTACGCTTATATCTTTTCCTTAACCTTGGCAGCCTTGCCCACACGATCACGCAGATAATAGAGCTTGCCGCGGCGAACCTTACCCTTACGGATAACCTCGATATTGCCTACATGCGGTGAATGTATGGGGAACACACGCTCAACGCCGACACCATAGGATACGCGGCGAACGGTAAATGTCTCCTGTATACCGCCGTGCTTCTTCGCGATTACAATGCCCTCAAACGCCTGCATTCTCTCGCGCTCGCCCTCTTTAATCTTTACCTGCACCCGAACAGTATCACCGATGTTAAACTGCGGCGGGTTCTCCTTTAAACACTGCTTAGAAAAATGATTTAACGCGTCCATTCTTTCCTCCCGTTTTAGAACGTTCATGCCCCGCCTAAAGCGGTAGTCAGCAGCGGACCGTTCACTCTCACATAACGTGACAAGCTATATTTTACCACATATTTTGTCAGCAATCAAGTGATTCACAAAAATTTAACAATTATTTCTGGAGCTATACCTTATATATGTAGAAGAATTGCATTTAACATTATTATATAGTATACTATTATAAATATAGTTTTCGGGAGGATAAGACATGATAAACAATCCGGACATCGACCACGGTAAGGCATTTGATTGGGGCAAGACCTCCCAGGACTATGCAAAATACCGAGACATCTACCCCGACGAGTTCTATCAGAAGCTGACAGACCTAAGGCTGTGTATAAAAGGGCAAAGAGTTCTTGACCTCGGCACCGGAACAGGCGTTATTCCGCGAAACATGGCAAAATTCGGCGCAAAATTTACCGGTGCAGATATATCGGAAAATCAAATAGAGCAGGCAAAAAAGCTTACAAAGGAAGCGTCGCTTGATATTGATTATGTTGTCGCATCCGCTGAGAGCTTCGAGTTTCCCGACCGCAC
>CAYSTR010000544.1:0-2401 GCA_964433745.1 uncultured Oscillospiraceae bacterium
GTCCCGCGGATTGGGTAAAGTATTTACTGATTGAGATCCTTTTAACTGATGGTATAACGTAAATTTGACTGTACATTATACCAGGTATAAATACATAATCTATTCCAAAAAGTTAGTTTCAACGCAAGAATCGTTTATTCGGAAGGTTTTTATCTCACAAGGCTTAAAATCGGCAGAAATTTGTCTTTGCAAGCTTCCTGCATTAATCGATATGTTAACCTTTACGGATATCCCAGCGGTTTCGTAGCACCGCAGGATAAAGCCGTCCCCATCCTCTGCCAGCTTAAAACAGGAAACCGCAACATGCTCATGGCTTATTCTAATGTACGAGGCACTGCGGGGTAAAATGCCTTTGTGATAGGTTTCATATATTACTTCTGGACGGTTGTTCAGTTCTTGCCCTAGCTTAATAGCCTGGGCTTTATTTAATGAACCTATGTGCGGTGATATAATGTAGGTAAAATAGTTTAATCCTTCATCTACATAATCAAATTCATGATCGTCCCGTACCTCCATCATGTGGTCGCAGTAGATTGAATTACGTATAGCGGTAAGACACAGTTCATTATCTTTTATGCTGTAACTATACTTACTGTCATTCAAAACGGTGACACCTAATGTGCGTCCTTCATATATACCGGTACAGTCAGCGAATGTTTGTGCCGGTTCTTCTTCTCCATTGGCTGGGCGGGAGATTGTACCGTACGGAATTTCGTATTCACTGGTACAGCCTTGTGCATTTACACAAAACTTGATTTTTAATATATCGTGTTTTTCACACCAATGAACCTTCGCCGATACTTCCACATAGGGTTTGTCTGCATATAAAGTAAAGATTTGCGTCAAGCGGGATTCATTGTATTTGCTTTTGATTCTTATGCTTGCTCTGACAGGACCGCTTTCAATAACCTTTATTTCTATAGGAGTAAAAACCCCTCGTTCACTATTAAAGTAGTTTACAGCATGTCCCCAGGTATCGCTTCCGGTGTCGTCTATTACTATTGGCACAGCTGAATTAAAAGAGAAGAAGTTTACACTGGTGGGTTTATCAATCCATTCTCTTATGGTTCCTGTTTTAAGGTCAAAGACTATTTTTACATATTCATTTTCCAATACTGTTTCTGTTGCAATCAAGGTGTTTTCAAGCTTATGCTCTGATTCTGTGTTATCTGCCCAGTATGTGGCATATCCAAACGCGGGTATCAAAGCATTAAATATGGTATCCTCTTTGTCATGCACATTTGAACGGAATGAACGAACAATTTGAGAACAGACCTGTTCCCCTTTATCGTTTGTTATACTGTTGAAAATGCTCCCAAGCCTAATCGGTGCAGTTATTTCCCAAGAGAGGGAGTTAAAAACCACTATGGGCAGAGGCAGACCTGTTTGCTTCCAGTCATAAGGACGAACCTTGGAAATTTCACCCGCACCATCAACCCAGGTATCTATATTCCATGAGATTTTCAGTAAGGATTCATTAAGCAGCTTAGTTGCACCGTCCAATACACTACCATAGGTACTTATAGCTTCGTCGCAAGCACTCTTTATGCTGCACCCGCAAATTATATCATGAAATTGATTGAAGTTTACACTATACCATAGCTTTTTAATCTGCTCAGTTCTAGGCTGTACGTCAAAAACTGCCGCTGCAGCTGTGCTGAACATTTCAGAGCATATCAGCTTGTTTTCAGCCCTTCTATTGAGCTGCTTTAGCTGGGAATGAGATGAATAGCATCCGCTGGCATGATGCTGAAATTCACTCCTCCAGATTTTTAATGGGGGGTTTATCTGTCGAATATTTTTAAAAAAGCTATCAACCGATGAGAAAATAAGTTTTGTATCCTCTTCTTTGTCCTTGTTCTCATGTATATAATTAATTTGGATTTTTGATGGGCCGCCGCCATGATTACCGACTCCGAAAAAACACATCGTATCAAATCCGTATTCATTAGCCGTCTCGCGAGCTTCTGCGATAAATTTCTCCATTGTTTCCATATCGTTTATGCAGTAAGTACCGGGAATACGGTATGTTAAGACATGTGTTCCGTCAACACCTTCCCACCAAAAGGTATTGTTAGGTATATCAGAATTTTCATGCTTATGCGGGCGCATGAATACATAGTTTTCCATTCCGCTCAACTTTAAAATCTGCGGCAGCATTCCATTATGTCCAAATGCATCAACACTATATCCAGTAGTACAAATAGAACCGAATTTTTCAAAAAAGTACCGTTGAGCATATAACGCCTGTCTTGCAAAAGCCTCACCGCATGGAATGTTGCAATCCGCTTGTACTAACCATCCTCCAACAGGAATCCAGCGTTTTTCAGCAACAAGTGTCTTAATTGTTTTAAACAGATCAGGATCAAGCTCTTCCACCCATTGGGAATATGCAGCAGAT
>CAYSTR010000545.1:0-2400 GCA_964433745.1 uncultured Oscillospiraceae bacterium
CGCGCTTTAGGGATACCATCCGTACACCGCGACTGTCAAGAAAAGCTCTTATATGCTCATAATCGGGATGGGTGTTTGCATCCCCTGCAAACGCAAGCACATCCGGCGCAATGAGACCGGCACATCCGCCGATAAATCCATAATCATACCCCGGCAGACTGATATATCCCGGTCTTATAAGCAGCACATCAAAGGTAAGCTCTTTAAACGTCTTATAAAGCCCCATATCTGACGTAATAACCGCTCTTTCGTTGACGACAAGCACCGAACAGCGCGTGTACCCCTGCTTGACCGGCACAAGCCTCACCCCACTATCCGGCAGGGGCAGAATCGCTTTGTCTATATGAGGGGTAAGTCCCAGAAGCAGACCTCCCAGTCTTAGGGCACACAGTCCTATATGAAAGGGATACTCTTCTCTATATTCACCTTCTGCTCTTATGAGGTTAAACCCTCTGTCCGCAAGTATTTTAGCATGTGGCGTATTTACATCAATGCACACAATATCCCCGCCGCCTAAATGATGGATATTTAAATCAGCATGGGACGAGACAGGCAAGGGTAATCGGGGATTCGGGGTTATGGGTACAGACTCCACCCCCAAAGCAGCAAGGGCGGATAATATGTCGGGGTGCTCCCCCGAAACGGCTGCAAGGCTCACACGATTGTCCGGGAGATTGGGTTTTTTTAGCATAATTATGGCCACATTCCCGGTTATACCATAAGATTTTTCAGAAGAAATGCCACCATGGTTTTTACTATATCGGATACTCCAGGCGAGGTAGGCTGTCCGTTGTCCGAGCCGAGACCGTGATTTCCGTTTATCACCCTTATATATTCGATGTTCATTCCGGCAGCCGTTCCCTTTTCATAGAAGCTGTCCGACTGTGCAATGGGTACTATCCTGTCCTTGTCTCCATGCGCCATAAGTATGGGCGGTGCGCTCTTTTTAATATAGCCAATAGGTGAGGCTTTCCTATAGACGTCCGGTATCTGCTCATAGCTCCCGCCTAGAAATCCGCGCAGCATCTCCTTTATCAGCACCAGGTCATCCTCCGGATAACTGGACAAATCCACAAAATCCATCGGCGCAGACAGTGCAATCACGCAGCGGATATCATAATCGTCAGATCTGTCCCCTCGAAACTCATCCTTAGCCAAGGCGGCAAGCAAAGACAGATGCGCTCCCGCACTCCCTCCAAACAAGCACAGCCTGTCCTTATCTATCCCCAGCTCCTCTGAATGTGAGACGATATAGCGTATAGCGTCGGTCACATCCTCTATATGTGCGGGGAAGCGGGTGCTCTCCCCAGTCAGACGGTACTCCACACTCATGACGGTGATGCCCAGTTCGCGCATGGGGTTCATAATCTCAAAGTCCGCACCCGACAATACATGGGAGCCGCTCTCCCAACCCCCTCCATGCAGATAGATTACAACAGGAGACCTGCCGAACAGCTCCCTCATAGGGGGATAGGTATTTATGTGCAGCTCCTTTCCGTCAGCATTTTTATACACAAGTTCATTCCGAGCGCTAGTCCCCACTGCTCCGGACAGCAGTGCGAGAGGATTTACCCCTCTGATGACACAATATAGCACGGCTACGAGTACTGCGGTTACAACCAGTGCACCTATTATACTAAAAAATGATTTTACAACTTTCAAGCTACTACAATCCTTTTCTTCATACTATAATAACAGCGTTCGCGAATCCACCCGTCAGGGTAACCGCGGACGCTCTATTCTTAATATTTATCAGCCTGTGCGCCCCTCACTCTTTGTTTTAAGAAAGTCTGCAAACCTTATGTCTTCCTCCGATATGTGGGTAATAAAGCTGTCTTTTATGAAGCTTAACATCTCATCTACTATGCGGTCGTCCACAGTCTCATTGAACATAGTTGAGAAGCGTTTTAGCTGAAATCCCATCCATTTGTGAGTAGCCTTGTGCGACTGTACATCCGGAAAGTGTTCGTTTATCATGTATGCCTCTTCAAGCTGAAAATGCACACTTGCGTACTGCATAAGCGTCGCTAACATATCCAAAGTGTCGTAATAATCGGGTTTTCTCTCTGCTCGCATGTAGAACATATTTACAGCGGAGATAATAGCCTGGTGCTGTTCATCTATAAGCGAAATCCCTGTTTTCAGCTTATCCTCCCATACCAAAAGAAACATAGGCCATCCCTCCTTACAAAAACTATTATATCACATAAAATATAATAAATCAATATATCTGTATTACTTAATAATATTATTTACAGTTTTATAAATTAAAACCGCCCCCCAAATAGGGAGGCGGTCATTTACAATGAAATACTAGTTGTTAACCTTGATAACAACGCCCGAGCCGACTGTACGTCCGCCCTCACGGATAGCAAAGCGCAGACCCTCTTCTATAGCGAT
>CAYSTR010000546.1:0-2388 GCA_964433745.1 uncultured Oscillospiraceae bacterium
GTCTGCACGTGCGAGTTTATCCAGTTGAATGTTGAAGCCATCGCTGATTAAAACGGCAACCTGTCTTTCTGAATTTTGATTGCGGGCTTCTAAAAGCGGCTGTGTTAGAGCAGTAATAAGTTGCGGCTTTTTGATGTTGTAGCCTAAGATATGTGCTCGGGTATTCGTTTTCTTATGAACGGCAGATAGTTCAATCCCTCCAACCACCCGAATGCCGGAGTTTGACGGTATTTTTTGCAAATGGGACAGTGTATCGTGGTCGGTAATGGCAATGGCATCGAGACCCTTTTCTTTTGCCTTTACAATAATCTCCTCTATGGTGTCACTTCCGTCAGAAACGGTGGAATGTATGTGTAAATCAGCTTTCACGCAACAAACGCCCCCTCTGAAATATTGAACACCTTATCGCACACACCCTCCATAAACTCTAGGTCATGGAAAATTCCAATCATGCTTGTGTCCTTATCTTTGAGCTTTTTGAGCATTTCTTTTACAAGGATTTTTGTTTTTTTGTCGAGGGAAGCGGTGGGTTCGTCCAGCATTAAAAGCCGTGGTTTTTTCACCATAGCATGAGCAAGGTTAAGCCGCAGTCTTTCACCGCCTGAAAATGTGGCAGGGTAGATATCCCACAAGTTTTCCGGCAGCTTGAAGTATGATAGCATTTCCCTTGCTTCACGTTCAGCGTAGGTCGTATCCACACCCATATCGAGCAATGCGCTCATAACGTGTTCTTTGGCTGTCGTGCGGGGCATGACGTTCAAAAACTGCGACACATACCCGATTTCGTGGCGGCGCAAATACAGGATTTCCCGTTCGGTGGCGGCAGCTAAATTGATTCGCCCAAACGCTTCGCTTTCATAGAAGATTTCACCCAACATAGGCAGATAACTTCGGTTAATGCATTTAAGGATTGTAGATTTTCCTGCGCCGGAAAGACCAACAATACCGATAAACTGTCCTTTTTCAAGGGACAGGCTGATGTTTTGGCAAGACTTAATTTCAAGCCCCGGATTGTGAAGGTAAAAGTTTTTGGCAAGGTTTTTGATTGTAAGAATCTCCATAACTACCTCCTATACTCAATGCGTGAGGTTGTCTTTCCGTCTACCAGCACATGGGTTATCACCGGATAGCCGTCCAAATTATCCACAATGAGCAAATCCGCTTTTTTCCCCGGCTCAATAGAACCGTAGTCTTTATCTGTTTTAGTGGCCTTAGCCGGGTTTAAGGTTGCCCTGTTTACCATTGATGGCAAATCTAAACCGTATTTTTCAAACATGATGAAGATACTGTGTAGGATAGTAGCAGGGTAATAGTCAGAGCAAAGCAAATCAGCCGAATCTGCAAGAATTGCATCCGCCGCCGACATATTGCCTGAATGAGAGCCGCCCCGAAGAATATTCGGCGAACCGACAATTGTATAAAATCCACGTTCCTTTGCGGCTTTAGCGGCTTCCAAGGTGATGGGAAACTCGCTTATATCTACACCTATTTTTTGGTTTATATTCAGCTTTTCTTCCGTATCGTCGTCGTGGGATGCAACGGCAATCCCTGCCTTGTGTGCAAGTTCTGTCAGCTCGCAAAGCTGCTCAAAGGATAACATAGGTTTGTTTTTGTGGTATTCAACCACGCCGTCAAACCCCAGCGTATCAATCTCCTTGCCGTTATATTTGGAAATAGTATCGGCATAAACAGCAAGGCTACGGTACTGCCCCTGCCCTGGGGTGTGATCCATAAAGGAGATGAGGTGTACCTTTCCCTGTGCAATCATCTCACGCACAATATCAAAGGCTTCTAAGTTGTCAATTTCAATCCGCAGATGAAAGCGGTGATGTATCAAGTGGTAACGCATATGGATATTCGCAATTAGATCGGCGATTTTCTGAACATTTTCTTTTGTCCTAAGTGGTGATTTACCGAAAATTTCATCCTGAAAGAGCGAGATTGAATGGTACATGGTTGTAATACCTGCACCGAGCAAATCTCGTTCACAGACTTTAAGCGCAAACTCAAAATCCATCTGTGATGTTGGGCGAGGCCCTATGTACTGCTCAATTTTATCGGAGTGAACATCAATCAACCCCGGCATTATATAGCGCCCATGTGCGTCAATTACTTTTTCCGCTACCAAGCTGCTATCAGTAAAACCTAATATTCTGTCATTTTCAATCATTAATACCTTGTTTTCTATAATTGTATCGGGGGTAATAATCCTTCCGTTTTTTATTGCAATCAATGTTTAGCCTCCTTAAATCAGCGAATGAACAAGCTGTTGGGTATATGAGTGTTGTGGATCTTCTAAAATTTGATCGGTCAGTCCGCTTTCGCAGATTTTTCCGTCCAACATAACAATCGTGCGGTCTGCAAGCATACGGATAACCGCAAGGTCAT
>CAYSTR010000547.1:0-2385 GCA_964433745.1 uncultured Oscillospiraceae bacterium
GTGCCTGCTACATGTTTTCCCGCCGCCGTATCGACTGGGTGCAGCTTTGATACCGAGCTTTTGGAACGTATAGGTGAAGCCATTGCATTGGAAGCCGTTTCACAAAATGTCGGACTTATATTGGGTCCGGGTGCAAACATCAAGCGCAACCCATTATGCGGGCGCAACTTTGAGTATTTTTCAGAGGATCCATATCTTACAGGTAAGCTTGCCGCTTCATTCATAAAAGGTGCACAAGCCGCCGGTGCACTTAGCACACTCAAGCATTTTGCATTTAATAATCAGGAGTACAAGCGGTTTTCCTCTGACAGTATAATGGATGAACGCACTATGCGCGAAATCTATCTCACGGGCTTTGAGATGGCGGTAAAGGAGGGAAAGCCCTCGGTCGTAATGAGTGCCTACAATAAAATAAACGGGGAGCACTGTTCTGAAAGCAAAATGCTGCTAACAGACATTTTACGGAATGAATGGGGCTTTGACGGCATGGTTGTGACCGATTGGGGCGGAATGAGTGACCGGATAAAGAGCTTTCAATCCGGATGTGACCTATGTATGCCCGGCGGCTCGGCTTACATGGAAAAGGAGGCAGAGGAGGCTGTACTGGGCGGAACGCTGTCGCTATCCGATATTGACCGCAGTGTAGAACGGATTTTGAAAACAGTATTTAAGTCAAGCGTTAACTTAAATCGGAAAATACCGGTAGATATGGAAATCCACCATAAGCTTGCAAAAAAAGCAGCGGAGGAAAGCGCCGTTCTATTGAAGAATAATG
Source organism: uncultured Oscillospiraceae bacterium (assembly GCA_964433745.1). Lineage (GTDB taxonomy): Bacteria > Bacillota > Clostridia > Oscillospirales > Ruminococcaceae > CAYSTR01. The sequence goes on from CAYSTR010000547.1 coordinate 776, forward strand.
ATAATTTACTCCCCCTGTCATCGGGAGAGGATATCGTTTTTGTCGGTTTTATGGCAAAAGAGATACGTTATCAAGGAAGCGGCAGCAGTCATATCAACCCGTGGAGATTAACGAGTGTTACGGAAGCTTGCCCGGAGGTGTCATTTGTTCCAGGCTGCAATGTTGACGGCGAAACAACCGAAGCACTGCTGTCTGAAGCAGTATTCGCTTCTAAAAAGGCAAAAATTGCCGTAGTTTTCGCGGGGCTTACATCCTCGTATGAATCGGAGGGTTTTGACCGCGTACATATGAGGATGCCGGACGGGCATATACGGATGATTGAAGCTGTATCTGCTGTAAATCCCAATACCGTTGTTGTTCTCATGTGCGGAAGCGCTGTGGAAATACCGTGGGAGGATAAGGTCAAAGCAATCCTCTACATGGGCTTGCCGGGTCAAGCGGGAGGTGAGGCGATTGCAGACCTGTTGTTCGGTCGAGCCGTTCCCTGCGGCAAGCTGGCTGAGAGTTGGCCGATTACATATGAGAACTGCGTCTCTTCCGGCTACTATGGCGGAACAAGAAAGGATGCACATTACCGTGAGGGCATCTATGTAGGGTATCGCTACTACACCACGTCTGGCACGAAGGTAAGATACCCATTCGGATATGGCTTGTCCTATACTAGCTTTAAATATTCTGACCTTAGGATTCGAGGAATGAATGTCACGGTAAGCATTACTAACACAGGTAAATACAGCGCAAAAGAGGTTGCAGAGGTTTATGTTACGCCTCCAATAGGCGTGGTGTATCGTCCGCGAAAGGAACTGAAAGCATTTGCAAAGATACATATTGAACCGGGAGAAACAAAGGAGGTGACCTTTACACTGAATGAGCGAGGCTTTGCTGTTTGGGTCGGCGGCTTTACTGTTCCGGCTGGAAGATATACCATATCTGTCGGCGGAAATAGTGAACGGAATATCTTAAGCGGGACGATAGATATAGACGGTGCTAATGTTAAAGTGAATAACAGCACTCCAAAGTGGTATATAAAGCCTATTGGTTCTCCATCCCATCAGGACTTTGAGCAGCTGCTTTGTAAGGCTTGCAGGGATACTCCTTTAAATAAGGGGGAATTTACGATGGACAATACGGTCATGGAGATGAAAGAGTATTCCTTCATTATGAGGATTATGTTTAAAGCTATCGAAGCTACTATAGCCAAAGGATTTGACGGTAAAAAGGATTACAGTAATCCGGAATTCCGTATGCTTATAAATTCTGCTGCTGATGCCTCACTTTACGCTATGAAAATAAGCGGTGGAATGAGAAATTATGTGCTGGAAGGAATGCTTGCTATTGCAAACGGTCATTTTTTCAAAGGAATAAAATTGCTCCTTAAAAAGCACTGACGGTATTACAACTCTTCCTCCAAAACGGTATTATCGGTCATAAGAATAATTATGCGAACCTGAAGCTCACCAAAAGGTAGAGCTTCTTTATTTAAGTTTTAATGTACCACATTAGTCAGCCATATTTACATTCATTTCATCTTCTCTATGTCAACAGCATATAGATTCTTGAGGGTATACCCTACCATTCTTGAGAATCCTCGCCCTGCTGCTGGTGGAGAA
>CAYSTR010000548.1:0-2380 GCA_964433745.1 uncultured Oscillospiraceae bacterium
CATCTGGCACTCCACGCTTGCATAGAAGCCGTTGAGATCACTATGCAGTACAACTCTATCCATACTAATATCACCATAACAAAACATATGTTTATTTATCTATTATACTACACCACATTCCCGAATATGTCAATAGGGATTTTCTACCTACATATTATATACTTCTTTTAACCGCCGTAATCTGCAGATTGACAACGCTATCAGCACCATTATTACGTATAACAATTAAGCAAGGCGTCTCAGCCGTCCCCATATAGCCGACACGATTTACACCCCGCGAAAGCGGCTCGGTCTGTATCTCCGAATAGGCAAACGGCTCACATAGAAACTCTAGTGTCAACCCAGCAACCCTCCCGTCACCGGGGGTCAAGCCGGGGACACTGCTGTGGAGCTGCCCCACATAGTGCTTATCCGGCTCATCCCACAGGGTGATGCTATTCTTTCCGCTGAGGTCATACGCCATCTGGCGCAGGAGCAGCTTGTTCGCCGGGCGTACACAAAAGCACTCAAGACGCAGCACCCGATCCTCATAAAACCGCCCACTGTAATCATAAGTGCCGCTACGACCGGGGATGCCGATGAGGTTCATGCGCTTCTGCGGTATGAAGAGGTCATAAGCGTTGCATTTCACGCCCCATTCGGTGAAGCTATTCTTATTGCCGAACATAAAGGTATTGCTCATCATACTGTTACACCCGCCATTCGCAGAGCTTTCTGTGTGCGCTGTGCTAACTGGGTAGCGATATGGTCAATGTCATAATCGGAGGAAACACGCTCTATAAATATACCGGGTAGCTGAATGGTCACACCAAATACACGGTTGAGTCCAGAGCCGGTTTCACGGGAAATGCTTGTATTAAGGTCAAAGTCTGTGGGGACAACATTGTACATATCACGCTCGACATCCTTCATTGCCTTGCTAAAGCCAACACCGATACCCTCACCCATATTCGCGCCAATCCCGGCGAATACAGTGGAGGGGGACTTGATGCCCAGAAGGTTCTTAACACCATTGACAATACCGCCGAAGAAGTTGCTAACCATACCTTTGAGCCACTCTCCCATGGACTTAATACCGTCCCATAATCCCTTAACAATGTTGACACCAATATCCCAGACAGCGGAAACAGCCTGACCCAAGCCGGTCACAATGGATGTAATAATCTGAGGAAGTGCTGCCACTAATTGGGGGATGGCTTGAATAAGCCCTTTTGCCAGTTCTACTATCAACGTAATGCCCAGCTCTAACATCTTAGGAATGTTATTCACGATGAAGTTTACAATCCCCTCAATGATTTTGGGTAACGCTTCTATGAGCCGGGGCAGTGCATTAATAAGCCCCTGAGCCAGACCTTCAATAATCTTGATAGCCGCGTCCATGAGCTTATCGAGGTTATTTATAAGTGTCTCTGCGATAAGTATAATACAATCCACAATCGCCGGTATCAGCTTCGGAAGGGCTTCTCCAATACCGGTGGCAAGTGTAACAATCATCTGTAGCGCAGCTTCCACCAAAGCCGGGAGGTTCTCGATGATTCCATTAACCAGTGCCATCACAAGCTGTAATGCACCCTCCGTCAGTTGGGGGAGTGCATCAATGATAGCGGACAGCAGCGTTGTAAGAATACTTGCCGCCGCGTCTATCAGCATAGGAAGGTTGTCGGTGATGGCACCCACTAGTGAAGATATTATCTGAGGAGCAACCTCTGCGATACCAGTAACGATGGAGCTTACCACATCAAGAAGCTGGGGTAGCACCCCGGTTATGGACTTCACAATCTGCTGTGCTCCCTCTGCTATCTTTTCAGATGCGCCGTCCTGACCGTTGATGATCCCGGTCAGCCCATCGGTAATCATCGTAAGTCCTGGTAACATCTCCGACCCGATGGAGTTCTTGAAGCCGGTAAAAGAACGCTGTAATGTGTCAAGTGAATCCTTAAACATGACACCGGCGCTTACCGCCTCATCGGACATAACCATCCCCAGCTCATGTGCTTTTGCCTTGAGCTCGTCAATGCTCCCCTTGCTTTGATTGAGCATGGGGAGCATCTCCTGACCCTGTTTACCGAATAACTGTTGAGCAAGACGAGCCTTCTCATATCCCTCCGGCATCTGTTGGAGAGAACGGATAGTCTGCTCAAAGATTTCCTCCTGGGATTTGTTCTTGAGATCATCAACAGAGATGCCCAGTTTACCCAGTGTATCTATACCCTTTTTCCCGTCCTCCGCAAGAGAAGCCATGGCGGTGGTCATGGACTTCATACCGGTGTTCATAGTGTCGATGGAAACACCGTTCTGGCTGAGGATAAAATCCCACTCCTGGAATGCCTGTCTGGACATGCCGAGTCGTTGGGACTGCTTGTCGATGTTGTCTGCAGAC
>CAYSTR010000549.1:0-2370 GCA_964433745.1 uncultured Oscillospiraceae bacterium
ACAGCTCTATTCAATGGATCCGTACGAATTTGAGCAATTAATTGCTGATTATTTTGTGCGTAGGGGGTTTGTTCGAGCTGAAGTTATCGGTCGTTCCGGGGATAGAGGTGTAGATGTATTGGCAACCAATATTGAAGGCGGACTTGAACTGATCCAATGCAAACGATATCGGCATGGCAACAACATAGGTTCCACCCCAATACAGAGAGTTGATAGTTATATGAGAAGTCGCCACGCCTGTAAAGCTTGGGTTATTACAACATCCGATTTCACTCCCGAAGGTATTGATGAAGCCCGAATAACCAATGTCACTCTGATGAACGGGCAAGAATTAATTCGTTCGCTTGAATTGTATTACCCAGGGCGGTTTGTGCTTTAGCTTATCTAAAAGGACGTCGATTATGCTACGTCATACACACTAAAAACTAGGTAAAGAGCCTATTTGCAAGCTGCTGGAAAACCGATGGGCAGTTTTATACAAAGTGTAGTGAGTACCCGAAACTGTAACCCAAAATAACGTATGAATGGAGTATGTCGTCATGAAAGCAAGTCCGATGAGTTTGTTTGAGGAGTTTATAAAGGAAGCCTTTGGCTCCCAGTATGTAATTCCGGTTTATCAACGAAATTATACTTGGCGCAAAAATAAGCAAGTACAGCAATTGCTCAATGATGTGCAAAAAATTATTGACGGACAAGTTGTGCGCCATTTTATTGGTACGATTGTTTATGTTATCGTTAAGACAGACTTCATGGTGAGAGAAAGAGCTGTAGTTGATGGACAACAACGGCTTATCACCATGTTTCTTATTGTTCATGCATTGCGTGAAATTGCAAAGGATACAGGGAACCAAGATATTGCCTCAGATTTGACCTCTGCCTATCTTGAAAACTCAAATAAGCAGGACGAATATAAATATAGACTTCGCCCATCTGTTTCCGACGATAGTGTATACTCATTTATTGCCAAACAAAAATTTACTGAAGCACCACAGGTTAACTCAAAGATTTATGAAAATTATGTTTACATAAAAAATGAAATAAGTAAAATGGTTGAGAAGCACGGGTTAATGACGGTTATTAATGCAATTCGTGAAATATACATTGTGCGTATAGAGCTTGAAGATAGCGATAACGCGCAACAAATTTTTGAAAGCATCAATTCGACCGGCGAAAAACTAACTGCTGCCGACCTTATACGCAATTTCATTTTGATGAACAAAATAAGCGATAAGCAAGAAGAAATATATCATACCTATTGGTTAAAGCTTGAGCGCATCTTTAATGATTCCAAAAAGCTGGAAGAGTTTTTCCGGCTTTACCTTGCGAGCAAAAATTATGTCCTTACTCCGGTGAAGGAGCTGTACGAACAGTTTAAATACCATTGGCAAAAGGAACTTACTACTTTAAATGAGGACGTAATATTACAGGACATCCTCGTTTTTGCAAAACATTTTGAGAGGCTCTATTACTCTAATGCTAATGATGTATTAGGAGTTGCGATAACTGACTTCCGCAAGCTACAGACTCTGATGCCGGCACCTTTTGTAATGCAGCTTTTGGAATTAAATCGCATAAACTCAACTGTCGTCACAAATACAGAAACTGCAAAGATACTTAGGCTTATTGTATCATATCTTGTGCGCCGCTATATTGGCGGGCAAGATACAAGTGCAATTACAAGGTTTTTTCCGACATATCTTAAAAACGTATTAGGATATGCCGGCAAGTATGGATTTGATAATTTATATGATATATGTAAATATCTACTTGTCAACGATACAAGGCAAAAATCAATGTTTATGCCTGATGATGCACAGGTAAGGCAATATCTATCCACAGCAAATGCCTATTCACTCCAGCACACCAGGTGGCTACTTGAGAAAATCGAGAATAGCGATAACCCAGCCCCTGTTGATTTATCCAAGCTGAGTGTTGAGCACTTAATGCCTCAAAAAGCGAATGAGTATTGGAAACGGGTATCGAATCTCAGTAATGGCGATTATGACATCTGCATAAATAGACTGGGAAACCTTACTTTGGTTGCAAGCGTAGACAATAGTGCTATGGGCAATAGAGATTTCACAACAAAGAAAAAAGTTATTGAAAGCACTAACCATTTAATTCTAAATAAAGAGATATGGGATAAAACAGAATGGACAGTAGCAGATATAGATAACCGTACTGAATCTTTGATTGAGAGGATATTGCTCCTGTTTCCATATGATAAGTCTGACAAAAGTTACGTAGTTGATGATTCTGAACGGTATATTACATTGAATCGTGCAGAAATAACAGCGCTTGGATACTTACAAAAGGATGAACGAGTTGTAATTTTTGCAGACAGCATTGTGAGATATTCTGCTGAACCGA
>CAYSTR010000550.1:0-2358 GCA_964433745.1 uncultured Oscillospiraceae bacterium
CATACCCTCGTCAATAAGTTCAGACACCAAAGGCATTTTCAAAAGCTCTAATACCGCACGACTACCCACAACACCCGAAGCAATCGACTTGTTCAGAACACCGATATTGATGTCCCTATTTACCTTTGTCGGCTCTTTCGGTAAAGCGGCTAATAGTTGCATAGCCTTCATCTGCACGGCCTGTGAATTATCTGCTTCACCTGAAAAACCGTATTCCTTTGTCGCTAATTCCTGTGACTTCTGGAAAGCCTTTTCGTACTGTGCTTCGTTTTCATCAAGCAGAACGGTTAGCTTATCCACAAACATAGTGTAGAGCTTTTCAACCTCTCTGCTGTTGCTTGCTGAAAATGCTTTGCCAAACTCATAAAGGGCAGTATGCATATCGTTATAGTCCTTCGCTCCGTTGATAGCACTAAACAGCTTGTTGTATTGTTCTATTATTCCCATTGTTCCTCGTCCTCCCATTTGTTATTATCACCTGTTGAACTGTGAGCACTCACAATTTTTATCGTAAGTGGCTCGGCTTGATTGTCTGTTAAGAAAGTAGCGTTTGCACCATATGCTTTGTCGATAATGTATTTACAAGCCTTTAGCTTCTCTCTGTGGTTTTGAGAATTGGCTATTGCTATAATACTCTCCAAAGCTGATACAGTGGCCTCGCTCAATAGTTGCTTGAATTGCTCCCTTTGTTCTTTTTCCTGTTCACTCTGCTTCGGTCGCCCTTTCTTGTTCCCCGAAACACCCTTAGTAAACCCCATGTAATCACCACCTGTACCCAGTAAGACAAAGTTACCGCTTTCTTCATCATAGCCCCAGTTGGCTATTATAATGTCTTGTTTCATCTCTTCCGTGCTTAATTGCTCTATCACGTTCAGATTTTCAAGCATTATTGCTTTAGCACAACTACAAGCTAATTTGTACGCTTGCTCCCCTGTTATAATATTTTTGGTTGTAGTCAATGTCCTCACCCCCCTAATATATTGTTATTTGTTGTTTTGGTAGTTGCTACCCTTGTAATCTTTATGCCCACATCGTCACAGCACACAAAATACCGTTTTATCTGATTTGCTCCTTTAATGCACCCAAACACAGCGTAGAACACATTACAAGTGATATTTATGGTTTTTGCTCTTTTCTGCTAACCGTCTGAATCAATTACATATCCATACTAACAGGATTGGTGAAACTCTCTTATCGTGTCGATAGAGTGCTTTGGAAGATTGTACTTTTTGAGCCTTCTCCACACCAAATAGCACCAGTTCAAAGTTCACACCATCTATGCCCGCCTTGCTTTTCCTACGCATTGTCTTTCCACCCCCTTTGCCATAAAATAAAAAATGTAGCACCAGACGAGTTTTCCTAAACTCAATCCCTGCTACATTGTTAGCTTTCGGGTATGAAATAAAATAAGACAACCGCCATTCTCTCTAGCAATCATCTTCTTAAAAATCCCTTTCGGGCAAAACCTCTCTGGGTTTTATCTTTATTGGGTTGGCACTCTTGACCAATCTCTATCTTAATCCATTATATCATAGTGTTATAAGAACGTCTACCCTTTTTCAAAATATTTTTATGTCTTTCTCTTTCTTTAATTTATGATTGAATTATTAAGACTGTCATAAATCCAGCCACAATCCTGCTGGTTGAAAGATAAGGGTGTGTTTATAATTTATCTGTCATGCCCCTAAAAATCTCTCTATCAGCTCCCTGTTAGATATAGCAGGAAACCAATAGAGAATGATTGATTTACGGTTTTTCTTCCTCGTCCATAAACTCCAAATGTTCAATAGCAAACTTTAAGGCTTCGTTCATAAAGTCATTACGAGAACAGTCGCTCTTTCTTGCAAGCTCATCATACTTTTGTTGGAGTTCAATGTCTAACCTCAAAATCATTGTTGCAGTTGTTTCTTCCTTGGGTAACAAATTTCTATGTTTGACTACAAACTTTGGTGTATTATCCATATTTCATTCCTCCTACATAATAGTTTAATGCAAGAGGAATATTGAAAACCATAACACGATTATTGCTATCGTTATTTGTGTTACACAAAAGCTAATCTACCTAGGAAGCCCGATTTTAAGCCTTTTTCACCCACAGTTACTAAATAGTTACTAAATTTGCTTTTCAGCCCCAAAACCAAAGAAAAAATACATCCATATTTCAGAGTGTATTTTACCTTTTAGTAGAGCATTTTTAGCAACTATTTTGTGTCTGAAAGTTCGATAAACCCTTTGAAATGGAGCTGTTGCCGGGACTCGAACCCGGGACCTCTTCCTTACCAAGGATGCGCTCTACCTCCTGAGCTATAGAAGCATGGCTGTTTTCAGGGCTTACGTTACTCAAACTACTGTCAAAAA
>CAYSTR010000551.1:0-2355 GCA_964433745.1 uncultured Oscillospiraceae bacterium
CCCCTCATCCACAATGTGATGCATTCCCGCATAGCCGATAACACGGTCGGAAAAAGCACACAGAGACACAGTGAGGGGATTTTTAAGCTCGTCAGACAGGGTATTCTCGCTCCATGGTACAGAGAAGATTGCCCGTTCCAGAGCCGCCACCTCCGGCAGATGGGAGGGGAGCATGGGGATTATATCGTAGTGTGTCATGAAAGCTCCTCTATGAGCCGGTCTAGCTTTGTGTTTATCTCGTCGCGGCATCTTATGTAGCTGTCAAGGCTGCTGCCGTAGGGATCATCCACGTCAAGCACCTTGTACTGTCCCGTAAAGCCCATCTGCCAAAGCCGTCCCACATGTGCGCTCTCCATGCACACCACAAGGTCAAAGTCTCGGACAAGCTCCTCTGACGCACGTCTGGCACGGTGGGATGATATGTCTATACCCAGCTCCTTTAGTGCTTCTATACTGTTCTCATTGGCTCCCATACCATCAAATGCGCCTGTTCCCGCACTCTCTCCTATGTGGGGAAGCCCCAGACGTTTTACCTTATCGTTAAACAAGCCCTCCGCCATGGGACTGCGGCAAGTGTTGCCGGTGCAGACAAATAGTATTCTCATATTTATGACAACGCTCCTATCGTAGCACAATTTTCTTCATTACCGCGTATTTTATATAAAATCCGCTCTACTATCAATGTGCTTCGTACCAGTTCTTTCCCTCGCCGGTAGAAACCGACAGCTCCACTAAAAGGTCACATGCCCGCTCCATTTCCTCTTTCAGCACCGCTCTTATATACTCACTGTGCTCACATTTTGCCTCGACCATCAGCTCGTCGTGAACCTGCAAAATGAGCGCTGCCGGCAGGTTCTCCCTCTCTAACCGCTCATGCACCTTTATCATTGCAAGTTTTATGATATCGGCGGCCGCTCCCTGTATGGGGGTGTTGCGCGCCAGACGTTCACCTAATGCTTGTACCTGCTTATTGGAGTTTGAAAGCTCCGGCAGATAGCGTCTCCGCCCGAACATGGTTGTGACATATCCGTCTCTTCTTCCGTTTTGTATAACATCTTCCATATATTTTGCCACCTTGGGGTAGGTTGCCAGATATCCCTCGATATAGTGCGCTGCCTCCTTGACCGATACGCCGATGTCCTCGGACAGGGAGTATGCACCGATACCGTACACAATACCGAAGTTTACCGCCTTTGCACGTCTTCTAAACTCGGATGTTACCTCCTCATCCGGTACTCCGAACACCTCTCTAGCCGTCTTTTGATGGATGTCCTCGTTTTTCTTAAAGGCAGAGCACATGTTTTCGTCTGCCGATATGTGGGCAAGTACACGCAGCTCTATCTGCGAATAGTCCGCATCTATGAGCACATAGCCCTCCGGTGCGGTAAAAAAGCGGCGGATTTGGCTTCCCAGCTCTGTTCTTATGGGTATGTTCTGCAGATTCGGTTCGGTGGACGAGATACGCCCTGTACGCGTTTCGGTTTGGTTAAAGGAGGTGTGTATTCGTCCGTCCTCTGCTGTAGCCGCGATAAGTCCCTCAACATAGGTTGATATGAGCTTTGCCAATGTGCGGTATTCCAGAATTTTTTCTATTATAGGATGAAACGGTTTTAGTATCGAAAGTACCTGCGCGTCGGTAGAATAACCCGATTTAGTCTTTTTCTGTACAGGCAGCATGAGCCGCTCGAACAGCACCTCTCCTAGCTGTTTCGGTGAATTGAGGTTAAACTCCCCTCCTGCAAGCGAATATATCTCGCTGATAAGCTCATTTAACCGGACATTCAGTTCATCCCCATACGAGCGCAGTCCCACCGCATCCAGACAAAAGCCCTGCTCCTCCATCGCCGCTAATATATGCGAGAGGGGAAGCTCAATGTCGTACAGGACTGTCATCAGCTCCTGCTTTTTTATAGTCTCAAAAAGACGGTCACAAAGCGCGGAAAAACCCGATATAGCGGTGAGCGGACTGTCAGCCGCAGCGCCAATACTGTACTCTCCGAACAGTCGGGAGAGCGAATAGTCCGTGGAGGATGGATTTATGAGGTATGCGGCAAGCTTTGCGTCAAATGTAATGTTTTGAGCCTTTACACCGTTTTGCAAGGCGTACCTGTGGAGCATTTTACTGTCGTAGCAGCGTTTTTCTGCCGGATGAGACAGAAGCGTGCTAAGTGCGCCGCCGTGTGTCATATATATAATCTGACTGCCGGTCATGGCGGCAAATGCACCGTTTTCTCCGGTGAGTACATCAATCTTAGCAGTGCTGTTGAGAATCGATAAAAATTCCTGCTCGGATGGATTTATTGTCACTGGATAATCCTTCTCTGCGCTTAATGAATCTTCTGGTTTTGCCGATAT
>CAYSTR010000552.1:0-2353 GCA_964433745.1 uncultured Oscillospiraceae bacterium
ACCTTATCGTCGCCGTCAAAACGCAAGCCATATTCACGGTATTTCTGTATTTTCATGTTTGTTTTGCGGTTAAAGCGAATAGCCCAATCCTCCTGCTCTTTTGGTGCGGGTATAGAGTGGATTTTCTTCAGCATCTCTCCGGCTTTCAACCCCATCACATATTGCTCTGTTTCAGAAAGCAATGGGATGATTTCTTCAGCATCAGCTGTTTTAACAATACCACCATTATACATCGGATTGACAAACAGAGCAAGTACTAAATAGTATATTTCATGAATGTCAGAAAAAGCCACTATAACGCCGGTGTCCAGTACTCGCCGTTGCATTTTTTTACCGCAGCAACGTTGGGTGCTGAAATAGACCTGCTCATTAGGCAAGGTGATGTACTATATCCTATTGAGATTAAGTAGCACGCCGACCCAAAGCCAAGTGAGATGAACACCTTTTCCAAGCTAGATAAGGTTGCCGGTATTAAGCGCGGCAATGGTGGGATTGTATGCATGTATGATCGGTTGCTCACTTTAAGTGGGGAGCATAAATTTGTTCTATTTTGTGACAGGTATTATATTATGGTTTTTATCCCGTCAAAGCCTACCTCTGTCTCGGAAAAGATGGATTTCATTTGCTGTAGATAGCTCTCAGGCTCGGTCAGTGCAGGACTGAAGTGCGTCAGCCACAGCTTCTTAACCCCGGCTGCACAAGCCAGAGCCGCACTATCCGAAAACAGCATGTGACCTTTAGAAGTAAGCTTATCCCGCAAGGCTTCATCACCATGCATTCCCTCGCAGATCAAAAGATCAGCACCCTTTATGAAGTCAATGATACTGTCAAAAGGGGCGGTGTCGGTCATGTAGCAGATTTTCTGAGTTGGTCTTATACCGTCGGTCACCATATCCGGTGTGATAACAGTGCTGTCCGTAAGTGTTACAGTTTCACCTGCGTGAAGCTTTCCCCACAAAACCTGTGCTACACCAAATGCCTTCGCTTTCTGCGGGTTGAACACAGGCTTTCTGTTATGTGTGACCGAATAACCTAAACAAGGAATCCTATGCGAAAGCGGCAACGCCTGAATAATTAACTCACCGACACGAAAAGGTTCGTGTACCCACTCGACTACATGAATCTCATACGGCAGCACCGGCGCTATGGTGCGCAGTCCGTCCACAACCGCCGCCAATCCTTCCGGTCCTATAATGGTGAGCGGAGTTTTCTTGCCGCTGTTACCCATCGTTAAAAGAAGCCCCGGCAGTCCTGAAATATGGTCTGCATGAAAATGCGTGATAAGTATGGTATCAATCCGGCTGAGCTTAAATCCGGTCTTTCTCACTGCAAGCTGTGTACCCTCTCCACAGTCTATTAAAGTTACCTTACCTTGATGCGAAATTGTACAGCAAGGCAGGTGGCGGTTTTCAAGCGGCATGACACTGCCGGTTCCGGGTAAGCAAACCTTAATCATACGATACAATCCTCCGGCACTTTATTATCCCACAGCCCCTTAAATACCGGCTGGCGCGACCCGCCGTTTCGTGTGCTGCCCAAACTCTATATGTAGCTTTTTTTCATTATAATCACCCATTTTATTATCTGTTATTTTACAATAGATAATCATAATGATATTTTAGCCTATCATTACTGGAAAATATCTAAGATTGAGTAAACATGCGGCATATGTAAAAGCAGTTATTAAAGTCGCATTTTGTATTATTTTGCATTGACAAAGTAGAATTTTGTGTGTATTATATTATTGGATACTTATATTGTTAGAATTTGGTAAATTCAAGTTGTATTTTTTTATTGAAAAATAATAACCAGATTATTCTTTGATAATCTGTATATCAAAGGAGAGTTGGCATGTCACTTATTGATATTAAGATTGAGGAGACGAAAGCTCAAATCATTAAAAAGGCTCTTGAATATTTTTTAGAAAACAGCATTGAAAAAACGTCACTTTCCGATATCGCACGACCTTGCCGTGTCAGTGTTTCCACACTGTACCGATATTTCGGCTCAAAATCAGGGATTGTATTTAAAACAGCAGAATTAATGTGGGAAAAATTTGACAGTGAGTTAGCGCTCCTCTTAAAAAAAAGCGGATATGATGAAAAAACAGGCATCGAGCAGGTACGGCAGTGCCTTGAAATATATGTTATACTTTGTGAACAATTCAGACACTACTATGTATATGTTTATGAGCTGACACAATATCTAGCTACCGAACCCGATGTAACCCCTGAACAGGGGACACTACATAAAAAATTAATTTTAATTAAACCGTATTTTTTTGATGCCATTTGTAAGGGCAAGGCAGACGGAACCATCCGAAAGGAGATTGATGGGGAGGCGCTGTACCGCT
>CAYSTR010000553.1:0-2351 GCA_964433745.1 uncultured Oscillospiraceae bacterium
ATTAACTGCCCCTCACTATCCACAGGACAGTAAGGGGCAGTTTGGCAACCAGAGGTGAGAATTTTTTTTGTGGTGATTGAAATGTGGTGATTGGTATGGTACACTTGATGGATAAAGAACCATGATAGGTTTTTTCTTGTTTCGTGTGGATATTTAAAATATATTGTTTATAAAGAAGGGTGGATGAAGTATGAGAGAGCAAGCTGTGGTAAATAAAACCGCTTGGGAATATCGTGCTTATGAGTTCTGGAATCAAAGGCATGGTACCCCAGCAGAAAAAGCTGCAAGCATAAAAGCAGACCCTCTTGCACGGTTTCACTATCACAAGAAATATTTTAGTAATATTAGCGGAAAGAAAATTGCAAATCCATGTGGTTCAAACGGCAGAATGGCTGTTCCGTTGGCGTTTGTTGGTGCTGATGTGACGGTATTCGATATCTCTGAAGAAAACAAGCGATATGCGTTAGAATTGTCTAAAGAGGTAGGCGTTGATATTAATTATGTTCTTTGTGATTTTTGTGAGTTAGATATAAATGAATATGGAGGACAATTCGATATAGTGTTTGCCGAAGGGGGAATTATACATTATTTCTCCGATATAGATGCATTTACTACTATCCTTTATTCTATTACGAAAGCAGATGGGCAGCTTATTTTAAGTGATTTTCATCCATATAGAAAAATAAACCCCTATGGTTCAACAGTGAACAGTGCGGCCGAGCACACCGATGGTGATTATTTTGAAACAAAGCTGCATAACGCGAATGTTGCATATCAATCGTTTTTTGAACAGGAAGAACAATCGTTATTTCCAAAATGCTTATGTCGGTACTATACTCTTAGCGAGATCATTAATTCAGTCATATCATCTGGATTTGTTATCAAAGAATTTCTTGAGCACCCTAGTTTTGAAGATCATAAGATTCCAGAAATGTTTACAATTATCGCAAATAAGAATGAAAGATAACATAGATAAAATTGAGGTTTGCACTATACAAAAACAGGCACAAAATGAACATCATCATCATATATAACCTGCTATAATATGATTGAAAGGAAGGAGGGGTATGTCATGTGGTTCCTGCGTGATTTGGAAAATGCAGTAGATTACATTGAAGAACATCTTTGTGGCGAGATTACACTAGAAAAGGTTGCACAAAGAGTAGCGTGTTCATCTTTTCATTTCCAGAGAATGTTTTCATATGTTGTGGGGATATCATTATCAGAGTATATCCGGCGTAGAAGATTAACCTTAGCGGCATTTGAGCTCATGCAAACAAATGAAAAGGTAATAGACATTGCTATTAAGTTCGAATATGACTCACAGTCGTCTTTTGCAAGAGCATTTCAAGCATTGCACGGAATAACACCTACCTGTGCGCGTAATGGTGGTGTGGCAATTATGGCATATCCTCGTCTATCCTTTCAATTCATTATTAAAGGAGTAGACGGTATGCAGTTTAGAATGGAAAAGACAAATGCTTTTCAGGTCTTTGGTAAATCCATCGTTCCCGATTGGGAAGATACGGATTTAGAGAAATGGGGTGAATATGCGGATTTAGTCTTAGAGGACGGCAGTCATGATGAGACTAGTATTGCAGCAGGCTTCGCGGGTCCGGCCACCCAAATGATACGCGATGATGCATGGGATACAAATAAGCTTCACCTACTTCACGCTATTCATTTTTTCAAGGATGGTATTAAGCATTTCATGTACGGCTGGGAAGTTCCAGCAAGCGGTGTAAGCGATGAGTTTACGGTAGTTGATGTCCCGGAATCATCATGGGCTGTATTTTCAACCAGTGAAAAGCACAGATTTGCTGTTTTAGAGCTCTACAAATACGCTTATACCGATTGGTTTCCGACGTCTGGATATGAACAAGCGGAGATTCCTGTTATAGAAAAATACATTCCTATAAGCAGTAACGAGGATGTACTTACCGAGCTTTGGATCCCGGTTAAGAAAAAGTAGATAAAAGCCATCGACGTTTTCGCTGCGTCGATGGCTTTTCTGTTAATAATGACTTAAAACCCCGCAGACCCCATATAACCCCGTAATTTCTCGATTATCTTTTTCTTCCGTTTACCAACAGCTTGATGAGAAATACCGATTTCGGCGGCATAATCCCGTTCGGAGCGATCCCCAAAAAAGAGAGCGTGTACAAGAGATAGCTCGTCCGAATCTAAATCATGTAGTGCTATGTATAGCTGTTCAAGCAGAATCTTGTCTGCCACAAGCTCAGATATATCCACTGGGTCAGCTGCTTCAAAACCATCATCGGAGAACTTATCCAGAGAAAGGGTGCTGCCCGCGCGAGACTTCTCACATAAACGGCAGTCCTGGGTACAGC
>CAYSTR010000554.1:0-2346 GCA_964433745.1 uncultured Oscillospiraceae bacterium
GGATACAGATAATGCTTGATGAATTTATTAAATTAATCATCGGTGATCTTGAGGAAAAAAAGGAATACCGTCAGATGATGAAGCGGGTGGATGTTCTACCCGATGAATACCGCCTTACATTCAAAAAGATACTGAACTACATGTATACCGTCGGCGCACCGAATGGTGACATTACCATCTTTACTGAACGTAGATTATATGAGGACATGGTGGAGCTGTTTGAAACGAGTGCAGCAAACGGCAAAAGGATACTTGAAGTCATCGGAAGTGATGTCAGCCGCTTTGCTGACGACTTTATGGCAGCATACAGCACCGACACACCAAAAACAATGAGAGAAAAACTCAATCGCGAAATATCCGAATACTTTGGCAAGGAGAGTAAGTAACATGCTTAATTTAATAAATAAATTTATTGGTGACAAAAAAGAATATAAGGATCAGATGGCACGTGTCGCTGCGCTGCCTGAGGACTACCGCTTTGTGTTTGAGAAAATGCAGGGGTATATGTGGCAGTTTGCAGGCGGTGATGGTATGGATATGCTAAAAACGCAGTATGATCTCATCGAATTGTTTGAGAGCGGTGCTGCCACAGGCAAGCATGTACTTGAAATTACCGGTGACGATGTAGCGGGCTTTTGTGAAGAGCTTATATGTGATACAAAAAAATGGCAGGATAGCTATCGGAATAGATTAAATCGTGACGTCCGAAAGCTAGGGGAGGGCGAATGAAATGAACAATACAGCAATTTCTGTAAAAGGACTGCAAAAATCTTATAAACAGGTATCTGTACTAAAAGGCGTGGACTTTGAGGTAGAAAAGGGTAGTATCTTTGCTTTGCTCGGCAGTAACGGCGCAGGCAAGACCACCGCTATTAAGATTATGGCGACGCTGTTAAAGGCAGACGGTGGCTCGGTAACTGTAGGTGGCTTTGACGTCACCCAAAACGCTGACAGCGTTCGGCGATCCATCAGTCTGACAGGGCAATTCGCCGCTGTGGACGAAATCCTCACCGGGCGAGAAAACCTAATTATGATAGCAAAGCTTCGTCACCTTAAAGATTCTAAGCGGGTGGCAGATAAACTTCTTTTGCAGTTTGGGCTAACCGCTGCCGGAAACCGCCGTGTTTCCACCTATTCAGGCGGTATGCGCCGCAGACTAGATATTGCTATGAGTTTAATCGGCAATCCGCCGCTTATCTTCCTTGATGAACCGACAACAGGTCTCGACCCCGAAGGTCGTCTCGAGGTTTGGAAGGCTGTTAAAGAGTTATCGATTGGCGGCACGACAGTCTTTCTCACCACACAATATTTGGAAGAAGCCGAACAGCTTTCAGATAGAATTGCCATACTCCATGAGGGTAGGATTATCGCAAATGGTACTCTTGAAGAGCTTAAAAAGCTATTCCCGCCGGCGAAGAAGGAATATGTGGAAAAACAGCCTACTCTTGAGGAAATATTCCTCTCAATCATCGGTAAAAAGGAGGGTAAATAAATGGTCGGGGTAAGAAATCACTTTTTCGGGGATATTGCCGTCATGCTGGGACGCTCTATGAAGCATATCACTCGCAGCGTGGATACCATTATTACTACAGCACTTATGCCAGTCGCTATCATGCTTCTGTTTGTCTATGTTTTAGGTGGTGCTATAGGGACAGGAAGCGACAACTATGTAACATATCAGCTCCCGGGAATTTTGCTCATCACAATTGCAAGCGGTATTTCATACACCGCGTATCGATTATTTACAGATAAGCAGCGCGGCATATTTGAGCGGTTTCATTCTATGCCGATTGCCCGCTCTACACCATTATGGGGGCATGTTTTGACCTCGATTGTTTCAAATACGGTATCAGTGGTTATAGTTACACTAGTAGCGTTACTGTTGGGATTTAGAACATCTGCCGGGATTCTTGACTGGCTTGCCATTGTAGGAATATTGGCACTTTTTACTCTGGCAATGACATGGGTTGCCGTTATCGCCGGGCTTGCCGCCAAGACACCGGACGGAGCATACGTGTTTTCCTATCCGCTCATATTCCTGCCCTTTGTCAGTTCGGCATTTGTACCTACAGAAACAATGCCATTGGCACTACGTATCTTCGCAGACAATCAACCGGTCACTTCTATTGTAAATACAATACGAGCTTTGCTTATGCAGCAGCCCGTGGGCAACGATATTTGGGTGGCTCTCGCGTGGTGCGTTGGGATACTGGTTGTTTCGTATGTGTTTGCTGTGCGGTTGTATCGCACAAGAGTTTAATTGATGTAAGACATATTAATACGTCGGCTATTAACCTTAAAACAAACCGAATAACTAAATAAAAAATTTTTTTGCAAAACTATTGA
>CAYSTR010000555.1:0-2345 GCA_964433745.1 uncultured Oscillospiraceae bacterium
TCTTGCTCGGAAAAACAGATGAGCAAAAGATGAAATATCGTGATGATGATTTTTACGCAAAGAACAAGGTAACATTTATTTCGGGAATGAATGTTGTTAGGATAAATGAAAATGATAAAAATGTTATCATAGAGGATATGACGGTGGTTCCTTATGATAAGCTGCTTGTTGCAACAGGCTCGTCAGCGTTTATTCCTCCATTTGACGGGCTTTTAACAGTAAAGAATAAGTTTACCTTTATGTGCCTTGATGATGCCAAGAAGTTGGAAGCAGTCCTTAACAAAAGGGCAAGAGTTTTAATTGTCGGTGCAGGGCTAATCGGGCTTAAATGTGCCGAGGGAATATTGGAAAAGGTTCACAATATCACAGTTGTTGACCTTGCGCCGAGAGTATTATCCAGCATTTTAGATGATGATGGAGCAGAAATTATAAAAAAGCATCTTGAAGCGAATGGTGTAAACTTTAAGTTATCGCAGAAGGTCAAGAGCTTTTCGGAAAATACAGCGACTCTTGAAAGCGGAGAGATAACAGAGTTTGATATATTGGTCTTAGCGGTAGGTGTTCGTCCAAATACAGGACTTTTACAAGGTGTTGCGGAAATAGAAAAAGGGATTAAGGTTGACAGCAAATGCAAAACAACCGCTAATGACATATATGCCGCCGGGGATTGTACACAAGGTCTTGATGTATCAAGCGGTCAAGGTAAGATTATGGCGCTTCTGCCTAATGCTTATATGGGAGGCGAGGTTGCCGGAATCAATATGGCAGGCGGCGAAGCGGATTTTGGAAAGGCAATTCCAATGAACGCAATAGGGTTTTTGGGGCTGCACGTTATCACAGCAGGAAGCTACATCGGTGATACCTACACAGAAGCAGACGGACAAAATTACAAGAAGCTGTTTTACAGTGATAACAAACTAAACGGTTATATATTAATCGGACATGTAGAAAAAGCAGGGATCTATACAAGTCTTATTAGAGAACGCACACCACTTGACAGCATTGATTTTGAGCTTATTTGCAGAAAACCTGGACTTATGGCATTTACGAAAGAGGACAGAAAAGTCAAGTTAGGGGGTGTTAAAGGTGAAGCTTAATGCAATGAACCTGGACTACAAGGATTTGAATGCTGCCATTAAGAGAGCTGATGACGATTGTTTTATAGATAATTGCTTCGGTCAACGCTTTATTGGCGCAGGGATAAATTTATCTGATTGCGGCGGCAAAAACATCACCATTAACGGTATACCGGGAAATGCTTTAGGTGCATATTTAAATGGTGCTGTTATAAAGGTAAACGGCAACGCACAAGATGCTGTTGGCGATACGATGAATGACGGCAGAATTATTATCGACGGCAACGCAGGGGATGCCTTGGGATACGCTATGCGCGGAGGGAAGATATTTGTCCGCGGCAATGCAGGATATAGAACGGGTATCCATATGAAGGAATATAAAGAAAAAAGACCGGTTATTATCGTTGGTGGTACGGTCGGCAGCTTTTTGGGTGAATACCTTGCCGGAGGTTTGATTATCGTGCTGGGGTTGGGCAGCGATGAAATACCCGTGGGCAACTTCACAGGAACAGGTATGCATGGCGGCACTATCTTCATTAGATGTAAAAACGAACTCACAGGGCTTCCTGCTCAAGTAACAGCAGAAATAGCAAGTGATGCGGATTTAGAGGAGATAGAGCCTGAACTTATAGAATATGCCGGCAGCTTTAATATGAATGTGAGTGACTTATTAAAAGGGCAATATTACAAGTTGAAGGCAAATGCGAAAAATCCATATAAACAGCTTTATACAGCCAATTAAGGGGTGAAAATAAATGACAAACACAGCAAATGAGGTCTTAGAGTTTGTAAAAGAGAATGATGTAAAGTTTATAAGACTTGCGTTTTGCGACCCTTTCGGTGTTCAAAAAAACATTTCCATAATGCCCGATGAGCTGCCATCAGCTTTTGAGAACGGTATATCCTTTGATGCTTCTGCCATCAAAGGATTTCGTGATGTAACAAAATCAGATTTACTCCTTTTTCCCGACCCTGCCACTTTGTCGGTTTTACCTTGGCGTCCAGGTCCGGGTAGGGTTGTGCGATTCTTCTGCGACATCAAAAACCCTGATAATTCTGTATTTGCTCACGACAGTAGATATATACTGGGGCAAGCAATAAAGCGATGTGAGGATATGGGGTATGCATGCAAAATAGGTGCTGAGTGTGAATTTTATCTGTTTAAGACAGATGAAGACGGAGAGCCAACAGAAAACACGCTTGATTACGGCGGTTATCTTGATATTGCACCTCTTGACAAGGGTGAGAATATTCGCCGTGAAATATGCT
>CAYSTR010000556.1:0-2342 GCA_964433745.1 uncultured Oscillospiraceae bacterium
CAAACTCTATAGCTTCTTTAAAAATCTTCGCTGTATTCTCCGCAATCTTTACACTATCGCCAATAGACGAAGCGGCGCTCTCCATAATCTGCTCAGAGCTTTTAGCCGATTCCGCACTCTTGTTGGCGAGATCCCGCACCTCATTTGCTACAACAGCAAATCCCTTACCCGCATCCCCCGCGTGAGCGGCCTCGACCGAGGCATTGAGCGCAAGGATGTTAGTCTGAAAGGCAATGTCATTGATGGTCTGCATAACCTTTCCGATACGTCCAGTCAAGACAGATATATTCTGCATAGAATCTATCATGTCTTTCATGCACAGGTCACCGCGCTGCATACTCTCGCCGGTCAGCTCAACCTGCTCGTATGCTCCTTTTGCTTTACTTATCGTGTTATTTATATGATTGGTAAAATCATCAATCATGTGCGAAAGCTCTGATACCGACTCGGATTGCTGATTGATACCCGACTGCATGTCGGAGGAAATCCCCGCCATCTCACTGGATGTATCGGCTATGACAATGGAAAAGCGTTGAATCTCGCTCAATATCTCCATTTGAGCCGCAGAAAGCCTGTCGCTCTCATCCATTTTAAGTCGAACCGTCTCTAAAAGTGTATTACTCTCCTCCGAGTGCTTAGTGGCTTCATCTATAAACCCGTTACCCCATTTAACAAGCAGATAGGTAAATACAATACCAAGATTTACAGACAGAAGCTCCTTAATGAGAGCTCCAATATCCAGTCCCTCTAATAAAAGCCCCGGCAGCAGTAAAAGGCAGAGAATAATAATAGAATTGAGGTAAATACCCTTAATAATAATTATCCTCGGTCGAAAGTAGATTCCCGCCATAACAATACTAGCCAGATAAAGCGGGAACATCTGCATAGCAGAGCCAATTAAAAGACAGCAAACAAATGCAATGGTGATTTGTCCTAATACAATGATAATTATTCTTGTATCAAGCGAAAGCCTATGGCGCATCAATGAAATAAATCCCGCTAAAACTAAGCCCATAGAAATAATCACTATTGAAGCAACGAAATTTTTAGCAATCAGCTCTACAACAAAAAAGATAGCTGCTACGGACAGAAGTAAAATTACATTAGTGCGTAAAAGCTTCTCATAGTCCTTTACCAATACTTTACCATTCTCCGTCAACCTAAACATCCCCTTTTTTATATTCTTACAAACAAGGTGACGAAATATTATTAGTTAATTATGTAATCGAAGTAAGAAACGGTTGTTATTTCCAGCCTTGTCCTATTTTATCAGGAACTTGTGATATGTTACATAATATTTTAACATAAACCCAAGTCTCGATACAAATACATTTTGTCGAATCTCGCGAATTAATCTAATTTGAGTGAAAATTTTATTAAATGTCTTTTAAATTGAAAACACTTATGTTATAATGTTAATTGCGCTTAGACACTTTACCCAATATTCTGTTCTCGGAGTTTTGAATTAAGTTCATCAATGATGACAAGAATAATGGATAAGACTTAGTGAGGCTGTCTGTTGTGATTAGCAGAGCATCCCCCGATTTTACCGGCTCTAGATTTTCCACCCCCACTCCCAGAGCAAGAGAGATTGCATTCGCCTCAATTATGGACATTGCTCCATCCGAATAACCCTTGGACAGCTCCTTTGGTACCATAAAAAGCCCCTGTTGATTTTGCGGGTTCGTAAAGTAAACTATGCGAAAGGCCTTGTACACCGCAAGCATCAGAAACATCGAAACCTCACTGACAAGCCCTTTGCTTCCGGTCTTCCCCAGAAGATCAAAGAGAATGTTTAGTGAGTTCGTAATAAGCTTCTTATTGAGAATCGTAAGCATACCTCCGGTCAGCCCCGATGCACCCTTAACAAGGTTTTCCTTGCCGACTGACTCCGGGTCGGGAATATCTTCAACAGTGAGAATACTGCCGTTACGGTCTGGAGAACGTCCTAAAAGAAAATCACAGGAAACGCCGTAAAAATCAGCGCATTTCACAAGAAATTCCAGTCCGCACTCGCGAATTCCCTTTTCGTAATGGGATAAAAGAGCCTGTGAAACCATAAGCTCTGCCGCCGCTTTTTTCTGGCTTAACCCCTTTTCCTTACGAAGCAGAGTAATAAGTCTGGGAAAATCCGAATTCATGTTTATGAGCATCTCCCCGACCAGAGAGATGCACCCCCACCTTTCATAACCGTATATTACATATTTATCCATTATTTTACAATTTTCATTATATAATATTTTTTACTATTTGTAAAGTGGAAATCAGAATAAATTTACAGAAAGGATTTATGACGCAAAACGCGCCATAACCTCAATATGATAAAGACAATTAAAAGAAAC
>CAYSTR010000557.1:0-2338 GCA_964433745.1 uncultured Oscillospiraceae bacterium
CATGCACCTGCTCTTTGGTAAAAAACCCAAACGCTTTGCCGTCTTTATCAAGCCCAGGTAAGCGCTCATCCGGAGCCGGAATTTCTGTCTTTTTGCTTTTTCCCTTACCCCCATTTTGCTCGTCTTCGGGTGTTAACATATTCCAAAGCAGCAGCGTCAGCTTTGCTGCTTGAACCTTTTTTTTAAGTAGAAATTGAAGTGTTCGTACGCTGTTATAGTTCATACCGAGTGCTTTTGCCGTATCCTGATATGAACGCCCCCTGTATTTCGATATATATGCACTCTTCTCCTTATCTGACAATTCCAGTATAGAGTCACAGGAAAGTATCTTCCAAAAGAAAGCATCCTTGTCACCCGAACCGAATTCTTGCATTAGTTCATCAACACTTTTTGTTTCAATGTCTTTTGAGTTCAATGGATATATCTCCTATTTTCGTTTTTCTGGGAAATCCAGTGATAATCCAAACATGATAAAAATTATCTGGACTTGTATGCCGACCTATAAAAAATAAGATAAACGGTTTTGTTTGCTTGTATGAGTGTTGCAAAGTTCGGTATAAAAACACTAATCACCGCCGATAAAAAAGCTACTGTTATGTCAACCGAAGTTATTGTATTGTACGGGTTCCTTTATAAATTGTATCATCTATATGCCGAACCAGAAAATCTGTGGCTCGGTTATATCGTGATTCCACGCACTGGGAGCATTGCCTATACTCTTTCGCTTCAAGAAAGGCTTTATGTTTTTCCCCACCCCAAATTTGGCTAAAGCAATTATCATTCAGATTACCCAGTACAAAATCGGGGCGGGATAAACAAACAATGACATCGCCATTTGGCTTGATAAATGCTTTGGTGTAAGCAGACCAGCATAAAATATCATCATACTTATAATGCAGCGCAGAAACCTTTCGATATATGGTAAACTGTGCAGAAAATATCATAAAGCCGGAATCAATCAGTCCATTCGCCCGCTTTAGCTGTTCGTTAATATAATTCATTTCATATTCGTCAAATGGGTCGGTATTATCAGTGGAGCGTATCCACAAAATTTTAATTCCCAAGCTTTTAGCCATGACGCAAAAGTCAAATATTTCTGCAAAGTTCTCTCGGCACACAAGAAAGGTGGCCCCAACAAGTGCGTTACCGGCGGCGGCAGACGCTATGCTCTCTTTCACCTTCAAAAACACCTGTTCATCACATCTTCTGATTTTTGCGTAGCTTTGGCTGCTGGCAGCATCAATCGAAAAACGAAGATATGCGTTTGTGCGGCTCAATCTTTTTGCCTGCTCCTGCGATAAATTCATGCCGTTAGTTACCAAAATAACAGGCAGACCGGTAGCATCAAATCTGATAAGAGATTCAAAGGTGCGGGGGTGATTGAGCGGTTCACCAGTGCCGGTATATCGAACGGAAAAAACCTGCCGCTTTGCCATATAAAGCAGCTCTTCTTCAAGCTGGATATGAGCATGTTCTTGCAGCTGGGTGCGCTCATAGCCAAAGTCCATCGAACGCCTGTTATAACAATAATAACAGTCCTGCGAACAGTAATCTGTGTTTTGAATTTCGACAGAAGAAAGGCTCAAAAACAATTTCTCTTTTATCTTGTCATTCTTTGAATTTCTCCAAATACCGGCACGCTTTTGGACAAACTCCGGACTCCCGGGGAGAAAGACAGAGCTATGTGTATATGCGCTTTCGCTTGTGGTATAGAGGGTGTTCCAGCGGCCGATGGTTTCATGAGGTTCAGCAATACAATTCTTGTCAAATTCAAGTATATCTGTTATCTCCCCCTCGAAGCTCTTGTCAATCCCTTTGGCCGTGTGCTTTAAATAGCATAGATTAGACAGTATCTTTTGTTCAAGCTCTGTAAGGCCGTCACCACCAAGCATAAGGCAGATTACCCGGCCTTTCAAGCCATAGATTTTCTCATAAGCTAAGCATATTCCATCTTCGCCAGTCACAAAGGACACATCTTTCAAGGTAAGTGCTTCGCTCAGTTGGTACTGACTCAACCAACCGCTAAATTTCACCTCTTCTGCTATGCTTCGTGTCAAAAAGTGAGGGTAAACCCTCAAAGGATATTCCTTTACAAAATTCGCTGCTGTTCGTTTTGCACCGACAAATCTAAAGAAATCTTCGTTGTCCGGTGGCAGCTCCAGCCCCGCCCCGATTAAAACAAGGGTGCAGTCCTGCTGCATTACAGCAGCTGAAATTTGATGCAGCTGCTTTCTTTTTAAGCTGCTAAGGTTCCCAAATACAACAAAAATCGAAACACCCTGAAAATCTTCATCCATTAGTTGGTATGGCTTGCGGCATATTGTTGTGAAATCTTTGC